>JANXTV010000545.1 GCA_025352185.1 Oligoflexia bacterium | reverse complement strand
CCCGCGCACACCTCATCGGCTTCGCGGAGTTGGCCGTTTAAGATTCGGTGAACAATTTCTTCCTTCGGAAACGGTCCGGAGAGGACGTTTTCCTTCGTGCGAATCATGATCTGGGAAGACGGTGATTTCGCCATTCTCCCTAGACTCCCCCGTCCTGAGTAAGTGCCGTGACCGTACGGCCTTCGGCTTCGAGGAAACTGCGAATAATCGGATGGGTCGCTTTTCTAAATTCGTGCGGTTTCCCCCAGAAAACGATCTCTCCGGCGTGGAGGAAGGCAATCTGATCGGCGAGCAAGAGGGCCGAGGGGATATCGTGCGAAATCACGATCGAAGTGAGGTGGAGCTCGCGCTTTAAAGTATCGATCAAATCATCGACCGTCGTGCGAGTCACCGGATCGAGCCCCGTCGTCGGCTCATCGTAGAGGAGAATCGAAGGTTCGCGAATGATGGCGCGGGCGAGGGCCACGCGTTTCTTCATCCCCCCGGAAATTTCGTTCGGGAGCTTATCGTGGGAGAGTCGGTTCATCCCCAGGAGGTCGAGCGCCTTCACCACGCGATCCGTGATTTCCGCTTCGGTGTATTTCGTGTGTTCGCGAAGGGGAAAAGCCACGTTCTCAAACACGGACATATCGTCGAAAAGCGCCGAGTTTTGGAAAAGCATTCCGAAGAGCTTCCGGTGCTCCTTCAATTCTTTTCCGGATATCGTCGCCATGTCTTTTCCGCCGACGAACACGTTGCCTTTATCGGGGCGCAGGAGACCGAGCACGTGCTTTAAGGTGACGGACTTTCCGGCACCGGAACTCCCGAGAATATAGGTGAGTTGTCCCACCGGGAAATCGATATTCACGCCCTTTAAAATCTGGTCGCGCCCTTCCCGAAAGGATTTCCATACGTTCACGAGTTTAACGGTGCCTTGCGGATTTTTCTCGGGTGCGGCGGACGGGACGCTCATAGGCCTCTTTCTCGAAATGAATTCCGGGAACGACTCAGTTCCGGGTTTTGCGGACCCGGCGGGAAAGCGAAGTCAGGAGTTCATAAGGAATTGTGCCAGCGGCTTTCGCCTGCGTCCATGGGTCTAGTCCATCTCCGAGAATTTGGACCCAATCCCCGACTTGAGTTGACGCATCGCACTCTACTGCGCTTAGATCCATACTCACGATTCCGAGGAACCGGCGCATCTTTCCACCGAGGAGGACCTTCCCGCCCGCACCGTCGATTCCCGAGTTAAACCGGTGTAGGCCGTCGGCGTAGCCGGCGGCGAGAATGGCGACCTCGACCGGAGAATCCGATCCCTTCAGCCGAAACTGCGCTCCGTAACCGATACTTTCACCGGGTTTTAAAGTCCGCCGCGCGGCCACCGCGTAGCGGAGTTCCATCACCGGATCGGTCCCACGAATCGGAGCTCCCGGCCACGGCGGCACGCCGTAAAGGGAAATTCCGGGACGCACGATATCCGTCCATCCCTCGAGCCCGAGGTGACGGGAATTCCAGATCGCGGAACTGTTTGCGAGGTGGAAAAGGGTATCGCTCCACGGAGATTTCACCGTGCCGGTAATGGCCTTAAACGATTCGATCTGTTTTTTAGTAAGGGGGTGATTCGGATCTTCCGCGACGGCCATGTGGGTCGCGACGCCTTCGGGGCGCCATTCGCCGGGCTTATCTTTTAGCTGCGAAACGATTTGCTGGACGAGGCCGGGCGAAATCCCGAGTCGATTCATCCCCGTATTAAACTTCAGGTGATACTTTAAACGTTCGGGCCACTTTCCTTTAAGAAACCTCTTCCAATCCTCGTCGCTCGCGATCGCCGGAGTGATTCCAAATCGCTCACAGTACTGGCCTTTTTCTTCGGACCAGTTCGTCGTGCCCGATAGACAGAGGATTCGCGTCTTTCGACCTTTCGCACCCAGACCGTCGCGCACTTCGCGCGCCTCCTCGAGGGAAGCCGTTCCGAATCCGTAGAGATTCTCGGCGGAAGCGAGGACTCGCGCCGCCCAGACGGCTCCGTGCCCGTACGCATCGGCCTTAATCATGGGGAGAATCGCCTGACCTCCCGCGAGTTCCGCAATCGCGTGGTAATTTCGGTGCAGGGCCTTCGTCGAAAGCCTCGCCTCTCCTCGGTCAAACCGGCTGGTGAGCGGAGGGCTCGAATGATTAAAATCATCCTCATCGAAGAGTCCCTCTTCGGCGCGCTCCTCTAAGCGGCGCTTCTTTTCGCCTTTTGCGGAGCCCTTAAAATCGGGCGTCGGATCGCGAGGCTTTTCACTGGGCTTTTTCCCCGCGGGATCTTCCCCGCGAAGCTTCGCGAGCTTACTCCAATTCTTATTCTTTATATCGTCGGAATCCATAGGCTAAGGGTACCGAGCCTTAGGCGAAAACACGAGAGGCTCGCTCTAAAAGAGCGCCTAAAAATTCGCGGTGCATGACGCTGTCGACTCCCGATTCGGCGATGACGAGCACGCCGAGAAAACGGCTCGGGCCCTGTGAGGACGGGATCCGGTGGATCATCGGCCACGCTTCGAAGTTTGCGATCCCCAGCCGGGAAAGCATCAGCCGAGAAAGCGGCGCGTGATCCCAGAGATTCGTTCGTTTTGCTTTCGCATCGTCAGAATGGATCTCGGCGATGAGACTCGTCGGGAGGGAGAAACTCATGCCGCCCGCACCGATGATACTCTGAGAGGCGGGGTAACCCGCTTCCGCGGTAAGCCGCGCGATCCCCTGGAGGGTGTCGTAACGAAAAAAGAGTGCCGGGCTCTTCGTCGCCTTAGAACAGGATTCGACGAGGCGAGTTTCGATGTCGCCCTTCCCCGCTACGAACTCCTCGAGAAGAATGCGCTCGCGAGTGAGTCGTTGTTCGACGTGCCCTTCTGAGCGCGAAGTTCGGGCGTGAAGAAACCGCGCCAGCTCGGAATCGACTTCGGACGCTTCCACTCTAAAAACTGGAGTGACCCGCCCGTTCCCCAAGCTCGTGATCGGAGTTTTCGGAACGAACGGCGGCGGATTCGCGCGGAGTTCGCGAATGCCCGTGCGGGGTACCGAGGCATGCGGAATTGCCGAGGCGGGTATTACCGGAAGGTTCTGCACGCTCGTTCGGGCAAAGGGAGCGTTTACACTCTCGTTCGCATTCACGGCCGCTGGTCGTACCGATCGCTTCCGGCGCGGGAGAGAAAATTTAGGACCGTACCCAAGGCCGAGGTAAATAAGGAGGATGCTCACGAGGCCGCCGCAGATGAGCCCGAGATCAATGATAGGATTCGCGCCAAATCCAGCTTTCAAGGGAGCGTGTACGCGTTCAATCACGAGGAAAGCGTTCCAGCCGGGAATACGCTCGAAACGCATCGTCGTCGGAAACCCTTCCCACGACCGGGAGGCGACCCGGAGCGATTCACCGCTTCCGCTATTTTTGGCTTCCGCTTTTCGAAAGAGTTCCGCGAGCGAACTCGTGCGGATACCCGTTTCCGAAATGCGCGGGTGGGCGAGGATTAACCCGCCGTCATCGATCAGAAATCTTTTCAAGCCCGTCCCCGACTCGCCTTGGAGTAAAGCGATGGGTCGGAACGCGAGCGCGCTCACCCGCACGGGTTTACCCGGACGCGCTTCGTAAAAAAGACCGAGTCGGAGAGTTTCCGAATTTGCTTCGGTCGCCGAACCCCGAAGCGGGAGTACGAAGTGCCCCGGTGAAGTTCCCACTCGCTTTAGAATTTCGCTCGGTAAAATCCGGAAGAGGGCTTGCTCCCAAGCATTAATGGGTTCGCTACCGGCGATCCGGTTCACTCCATTTCCGCTGGTGAGCGTCGTCGGAATTTCCCAGATGGAGGCCGAAAGAACATTTTCGGGTAAACTTCGGCGGCCTGCTTTTAAATCCTGCACGATCGGAAGGTCCCGGGTCGCGCGGACCTTCAGCTCCTCGAGTTTCATTTCGAGGCGTTCCTTTTCGATTTGGAAACGTTCCTCGAGGTCCCGAACTTCGGCATCCCGAATTCGTCTCGCCACGTTCGTCGTCCGACTCCGCTCGGTAAAATAAACTCCACCGAGGACGCTCACCAGAACGAGCGACGCAAGGAGGAGGCGGGGGTTTCGAAGGTGGGAATTTTGTTCTATTTTCATCGGCCTAAATAGGGGTATATCCCCCCTTACTAGGTTAACATGACTACTCCGAAACGCACCCCCCATGTCCTCATCCTCGGCACCGGTATCGCCGGTCTTTCGGCGGCCCTAAAATTCGCCGGAAATAGCGTAAAAGCTGCGGGGCGCGACATTCGTGTGACGCTGGTATGTAAATCCGACGCAGCCGAAGGCTCTACTCGCTGGGCTCAGGGAGGAATCGCCGCCGTCTGGTCGAAGGAAGACAGCTTCGAAGAACATAAACAAGACACGTTGATCGCGGGCGCCGACCTCTGCCGCGAATCGATTGTCGATATTTGTGTACGGGAAGGCCCCGCCCGCGTTCAGGAACTCATCGATTTAGGCGTAGAATTCACGAAATCCGAAAATCACTCGGGAGATCCCAACGCCGATCCGACCGAGGTGTTCGATCTGCACCGTGAAGGCGGACACGGACAGCGGCGCATCCTCCACGCCGCCGATTTAACCGGATGGGCGATCGAGAAGGCGCTCCTGGCCGCCGCGGCTGCAAACCCTCGGATCGAAATTCTCGAGGACCACACGGCGATTGATCTCATTACCGAAGCGAAGGTCGAAGCGAAGAAAAAATCGGGCAAGAAGAATCTGGCGACCCCGACGGCCGCGAATTCCGGGCGGTGCCTCGGTGCGTACGTCCTGAACTCCCGCACGGGAAAAGTCGAAACCCTCGGCGCCGACCTGACGATTCTCGCGACCGGCGGAGCGGGGAAAGTTTATCTCTATACCTCGAATCCCGACACCGCGACCGGAGACGGAATCGCGATGGCGAAACGGGCCGGTGCGAAAGTCGCAAACCTCGAATTCATCCAATTCCATCCCACCTGCCTTTACCACCCCTCCGCACGGACGTTTTTGAT
>JANXTV010000514.1 GCA_025352185.1 Oligoflexia bacterium | reverse complement strand
GAAAACGCATGCGCGCATCTAAAATCTTACCTACACTCGCCATTCTGGCCTCGACGTTCCTCCCCCTCCTCGCGGATGCGGCGCCCGCTGGACCATCGGATTGGATTTCGCACCGAGTGGTTTTCAAGGACACCCGAGAGGATCGCGACGATTCCGATGCCGAACTCGAGATCATTGAACTCCCCTTTCAATCCGACGTCGAGAAATCGGGCACGATGCTCATGATTCCCGGATTCTTTCAGAATGCAGCCTCGTTCGATCTGATGCCCGAAAAAAATATTTCGGTGGCTCGTCACCTCATGAAAAAATACGGACTGAAGATTTACCTACTGAATGTCCGGGGCCAGGGGCGGTCGGACCGAGGCCGGAAAATTAACCTCGACGATTTCTCGATCGACGATATTCCAAACGCAATACGGTGGGTCTCCGAAACTGAGAAATCAAAAATTATCGTGTTCGGCCATTCCCAGGGTGGAAATACGCTCCAAGCGTCGCTCGGTGGACTCGGTCGGTGTGGCGAAAAGGGAAACTGCTTTAAAGTCGAACTCGCAGCCGAGCGCCAAATTTTCGTATCGGGAGTCGCACTTTCGGGGGCGAATGTCGGAATGACGAGTGACTCTAAGGACGGCGGGAAACTCATGAAAATGGGTAAACTCGGGCATAAGCTGCGGGGCATTCTGAAAATTTTCGACAAGATCGGGCTACCCGAGATTGCAAAATCGAAACTTTTTTCCGGGTTTTCGCATATGGCGGCCTGGGAATTCCTCTACCACCGCGAAAACGTAAGTCGCGAAGCGGAATTAGCACTCTATCAGCGCACCCTCGGGACGACTTGGACCCGAGTCATACTTCAGTATGCCGAAGGAATTCGACTGAAAGGCCTGCGCAGTATCGTACCGAAGGGTGAAGGCGAAACCTATGCCTCGGGCTTAAAGAATATTCTCGTCCCGACCGTGAGCACCACCTACGAACTGGATACGATGGCCGAACCCGAAGCGAGTTACCGAGACGATCACCTCCTCCTTGGAAGCACCCAGAAAAATTTCTTTAAGATCGCCGGCCAGGGCCACGAGGATTTTATGATGGTCGAAGCATTTCACGCCGACTGGGATCCGGCGACCGAATGGCTCCTCTCGGTCATTCGTTAGTTTTAGGGAGCCCCGTGGAAATCGAGACGAAAAAACTCGCGGCGCAAGCAAACAAGAAAACTTGGGAATTCCTCGCTCGAAACGACCGAACGGCCGAAGAAGATCTGGCGATGGTCACCCAGGCTTACGCCTCGCTCGCCCTGTGGGAAAACATTGGTAACGATCTTCACCGCGCACGCGGACATTGGCTCGTCGCCCGAGTACTCATCGTTCTTGCAGAATCGATTCTCGCCGCCGGACATGTAGACCTCTGCGAAAAATTTACAACTCTCGCGGGAAGCGCGGGTCTAGCGAAAGATTTTGATTACGCTTACGTCGCCGAAGCACGGGCTCGGGTCCTCGCCCTCGGCGGTGAGCGGGAAAAAGCGCTCGAGCAACTCCGTAAGGCAGAGACGCTGGGCCTGGCGATCGCAGACCCCGAAGAAAAGGCTATTTTCGATGGCGACCTCCTCTCGGGCCCCTGGTATCGCCTCCGGGGATGACCTAAATTCGATAAGCCATCGATATAACTCGACTTTAGCCGCCCCCAGGCAACCCTTGAAGCAGAGAGTCGAATCCGGTAAGACAAAAGAGCTTTATGCGCTGCCCTTACTGCTCTTTCTCAGAAACGAAAGTGATCGACTCGCGGTTAAATCAAACCGGCGATAGCACCCGGCGCAGACGCGTTTGCCCCCGCTGCGAAGGTCGCTTCACGACGTATGAACGCATCGAAGAAGTCATGCCGCTCGTGATTAAGAAAGATGGTCGGCGCGAACCTTACGTGCGGGAAAAACTTCGTCAGGGCCTCGAGAAGGCATGTCAGAAGCGCGCGATTCCGGCGCTGAAAGTCGACGAAATCGTCGGACTTATCGAGAAGCGTCTCCAATCTTACGGACTAAAAGAAGTACCCACGAAGACCGTGGGAGAAATGCTCATGGCCGAACTCCATAAACTCGATAAAGTTGCGTACGTGCGATTTGCGTCGGTTTACCGTGAGTTTAAGGACGTCGAAGAATTCGTCGCCGAGCTGCAAGAACCCCCGACTCCCGAAATTGATCCGGCTGCTCCTCTCTTTTCGTTTGCCCATCCACCAGAATCGACACCGTCATGACGTTTAAGCAACACTCCCGCCACCACGCGCGCGAAATCGCGCTCCAGGTTCTTTACCGTTACGACTTAAACCAGACCCAAGGGGCCTTCGAAATTCCTACGGGCCTCGCACTCGCCGAAGATTTAAAACGGCACTTCGAACATTTTCAGGTCACCGAAGGCGTCCGTGAATTTGCGGCGGAACTCGTCGCGGGAACTCTGAAAGATACGGCGGCCCTGGATCTGGAGATCGAAAAATTTGCGAATAATTGGAAAATTTCGCGCATGGCTTTGATTGATCGAAATCTCCTCCGCATGGCGATGTACGAGATGTCGCGGTTTAAGGATATCCCCGCCTCCGTTACGATTGATGAAGCGATTGAACTCGCGAAGCAATTCGGCACGGCCGATACTTCCGCGTTTGTGAACGCCATTCTCGATTCCTACCGTAAAGCGTCAATCGCCTGACCTTCGTCTCGGCCGCGGCCCCTCGGCACGAACCGGAAGCTGTCTAGCGCGGACGTTCCGACTGAGTGTCCACACTTGCGGTGAATGCGGTTCCCTCGCTAAACTAGAGGGGTGGGACGCCCCGAAGACACCGCAGCTTCTAACTCCGAAAGTACGACCCTCGAAGGACTCGTCGGATCTCGCCGCGTGGAAGCTTGGATTCTCTGCCTTCCCGAACACGAAAAGTTTCCCGAGTCCGCGTTCCTTCGCGTGGACTGGCGCCTCCGCGGGGCGGTAACCCGCGCCCTCGGCGCCGGAGCACTCTCTCGAAGTTCCGGTGAAGTATCACTCCTTCCCGTTACCCGGATGGTTTCGGATCAGAATCTCCAAACGTTTAAAATTCTTACGCTCGGAGTACGGGATCGATCCGGCGTAACCCAGTCCGAAATTTCTCACCTCCAGAAAAATATCGAAGGTCTAAAGTTAAAGAGCGTGGGCATATCCGCGAAAAATTTCGGGTGGTCGAAATCCGAAGCTAAGAAACATTTCCAGGGCATGAAGGGAGTCGAAGTATGCGTGACGGATTAACTCACGCTGAACTCACCGCACTGCTTTCTCCCGCCGACGGACTCGATCCCGCAGCTAAACTCTACAGTTCGCCGCCCATCGAATCTCTCGAATGGTTAAAGGAGCTCGGCGACATCGCCCGCGCTTCGTTCGATATCCACGCTCCCGTCGCGCCCGCCCCGGAGCCCTCCGCCGCGCGAGTCGAAGAACCTCACGTCACTCCCGCACTTCCCCGGACCGCGGCCCAAAACGCCGATACCAAACTTCTCGAAGCCCTCATGGAATACCACCGACTCCGCGGCCCGACGCTCGGGGCACGCTCGGTTTCGCGTCCCGGCCAAACGTTTGCCCGCGTCGATTCTTCGACCGTATCGACCCGAGAATCGGGATTCGACTCGGTGGAAATTCCGGTCGTACAAAATTACGAACCAAAAACTTCCGCTAGCCCCCATCGATCATCCCAGCCCGTCCACACGGTGCTGA
>JANXTV010000495.1 GCA_025352185.1 Oligoflexia bacterium | reverse complement strand
CTGCGGCCTCGACGGGACGACCTTCCAAATGTGGAAGTTTCGGTCGATGCGCGTCGGAGCGGAAGAGGAAACGGGGGCCGTGTGGGCGAAGAAAAATGATGACCGCCGCACGCCGATTGGAGCCTTCCTCCGCGCGACTTCTCTCGATGAACTCCCGCAGCTCTGGAACGTGCTCCGAGGAGAAATGTCGCTCGTCGGGCCTCGGCCCGAACGGCCAGTCTTCGTGACTCAGTTTCGTAGTGAGATTCCTCACTACATGCTCCGACATAAGGTGAAGGCCGGCATCACGGGTTGGGCTCAAGTGAACGGATGGCGAGGCGATACTTCTCTCGAACAACGAATCGAATGCGATCTCTACTACATCCGGAATTGGTCTTACTCGTTTGACCTGAAAATCCTCTGGCTGACCCTCTGGAAGGGTTTCGTAAATAAGAACGCTTATTAAAACGGTCACCGGATGTTCACGCAGAGCTTCCTTCCGCGGCAGCATAAACTGTCAGGATTCTGTCATTTTACCGGGAAAAGCTCGTTAAACTGAGAATTCGAAATTTAGAAAAGGGCAAAAAACCCGAGAAAAACACCTTTAATGGGGATAACTTTTACTCCCGTTGTGTAAAACACCCCATATAAGGAAATAAAAGTAGTAACTTCAATGAGTTAGGTGGTGGGGATAAAGTGGGTATTTCGTGGGGATAAAATGAGACGAAATAAACTTATTCGCTTAAGGGTGCGGCGGGGGCAGCGTCAGTAAAGGGCAGTGCGGGGCCGACCTTGAATTTTTCTTCAATCTTATCATGGGCTTCAGCCGGCCAGGCGACCGTCATATTTCCATGGTACTCGAACTTTTCGGTGCTCTGCGAAAGTAAGGTTTCCGGTCCGTTGCCCCTTTTATAAGTAATCGAGTCAGGATTAGAGCTTTGGAAATAGACCGATTCCTTTCCGCGGAGCACGAGGATTTTATCTTTCTTCAGGGCGAACTTCATCAAGCGCTTTCCATCACAGCGGTAGCGAACCCAGACGTCCTGTTTTGTCCGAAGTACGACTCGAACCCTAATTTCCTTCGGAACGTAATTCGTCCCGGTTTGGAGCGGATCCTTCTTTAAATCTTCCTCGGGAGTCAGCGAAGTCGAGGCCGCGGGTTCCGTAGGGGTTCCGGTCGGTACGGCCGTCGGTGGGATCGACTGAGCTGCGGCCGGCTTCTCGGTCGGTTTTTCAACCGGAGCAATTACGGCGACCGGAGTGGGCGATGGCGGAACGGCTTTAGGAGAAGGACTCGGAATTTTTTCAGGCGGATTCGGATTTAAGACGAGCGGAATTTTTGGCGGAATGAATGGAGCGGCCGGGCTCGGAAGGTGGGAGGGAGCGTGTGTCGGTTCGGGAGCCACGGGAGAAGCGACGACCGCGGGAACTCCCGAAAGAACGGGAGTCGGCGGCACGGCTCCGGAAGGAATACTCGTCGGAACTCCACTCGGAAGGGGAACGGGAGGATTTTCAGGATTCGGGTTTTCGCTGCCGTCGTCATCGCCCGAACCCGGATTCGTTTTAAATTTATCGACGTGGGCGTGGTGTTTTCGCTTTAACGAGGGCTTGAAGAGAAAAACCACGGCGCCTCCGAATACCAGCATACCCGCCATGACTCCCCAGAGGACCTTACGGCTTTGCTCCCCTTCGGGGCGTTCGAATGCGTACCCGCTGTGACCGGCATCGCGCTTCGGTCTTTCCCGCGAGTGTTCATCGAGAAAAACTGAATATTCTTGGAGAAGTTTCTCTCCGTCGAGGCCCAGGAACTTTCCGTAGTTCTTTACGAACCCCCGGACAAACGGGAGGGCCGGCAGATCGGCATATTGGTCGGCCTCGAGCTGCTTCAGAACCTTCAGTCCAATCTTCGTTGCCGAAGCGGTCTGTTCGATCGTGAGTCCGCGTTTTTCTCGTTCCGCTTTTAAGTATTCGCCTAAAGAAAGTTTACGTTCTTCGCTCATTCACGTGCTTTCACTTAGGGCAGCTTCTTCAAGCGTTCCATGGCCGATTCACTGGCCTTCGCTTCCGGAAAGTTTTGTTTTAGCTCGAGATATTTTTTCCGCGCTTCATCGTACTTACCCTGGCGCTCGTACATCATTCCCAGCGCTAAATGGGCATCGGCGAATGCCGCACATTGTTTTTGGGTCGCGCGTTCGTAGAGTTTTTCGGCTTCGGGAATTTGATTCTTCCGAACGAGGATGTGGCCCCGGTAGTAATACGCAATACACGCATTCGCGGCGTCGTCGTTAATTGCCTTTTGGAACCGGCCATCGGCTTTTTCGATTTCACCCCGACGGTAATAGAGAATCCCGAGGCTCGAGTTCGCCTTATAGGATTCGCGAAAAGTAGGATTATTCCCTGCCTTCAGAAGGGGAACTTCGGCTTCGTCACCCCGACCCGCGTCCATGAGAAACTTTCCGTACGTATTTAGCGCATACGGATTTTCAGGATCGAGATCGACGGACTTTTTCATTTCTTTTAAGGCGGTCGGAAAATCTTTTCGTACCGTATAGGCGAGCGCCTTCGCGTGATAAATCGGGGCATACTTCGGATCAAGATCTTCCGCCTGCTGAAGAAACTGGAGCGCTCCGATGGGGTCGTTTTCCATCAACGAACCGTTCGCCGCTTCGATTAGGAGCTGTGCGCGTTCACGGGGAGGTTTTACTTCACCCATTAATCGCTCTCCCTTCGGACCCGACGATGCGCACCCCGCCAGAGCGATGAAGAGGGCGAGGGTTCCGAAGGCGTGAATCGAGCTTGCTAATCGAGGGAGAAACATTTCTCCTAAGACTAAATCCTGTTCGATCAGAGTGTCAATTAATCAGAATCAAAGAGGAAATTCATGTTCGTGACCCAACCTAAGGCTTTCGCTGCCCTCGCACTTTTCGGCGCGCTTTTTTCCGCTCCCGCGTCCTTCGCCGGCATCCTAGAGTTAGAACCAGAAACCCGGACGATCGAGGGCGTGAAACTCTCCGATTCCGCCGTGCTCACCGCCGGGGAAAAGAAGATTAAATTGAAACGTTTCGCCGCCGGACTGCGGAAGAAGAAGGTCGCGATCTTCTGGGCGAATGTTTACGTCGGTCAGGTCTTCTCGACCGAAGGGCTCGCCTCGCCACCGAAGTCGATTGAAGAAGGGCTAGAGACGCTGGCTAAGCAACCGGTCGTCGCAATTACCCTGAGCTTCCTCCGCGACGTCAGCGTCGATAAGATGAAGGCGGCGTTCGAGGATTCTCTCCAAACGAATAAAATCGACCCGAAAGCGGAAGCGATGAAGCCCCTCTTTAGCGTCGTCGAAAAATCGGGCGGCATGAAGGATAAGCTCACCACGACGATCGTTCTCGAACGGGCGCCGGATGGAAAAGAAAGTTTCCGATTTGAGAACGGAAAAGGTGAAGTTCAAGCTTCCGGAGTCGAATCCGGAGCCATTCGAAAGATTTTAACGATGTGGTTTGGAAAGCCCGCCGATTCAGGCGTAGAGCGCCTCCACAAGCAATTCCTCGGTAAAGAAGATTAGTAGAATTCAGTACCGACAAATAAGAAAAGGCCCCGAGAAAGTAAATTCTCGGGGCCTTTTCTTTTAATTTTCGAAACTAGGGTCCGTTTTTTTACCGGGAAACTTTCGTGAGGAACTTCGTTAAGGCGACGTTTGACTCGTCGGATGTTTCGCGGAAAAGAGTCCATTCTTCGATCTGGGAATGATCGGAAAATTCACAAACGCCGCTCTGAGCGCCTTCGGAGTCCTCTACGATAACGGACTGTCCGCCGACTTGGGCACAGAACGCGGATGCCGGATTCGGCATACCGACGAGACCCCGTGGATTCCGAGGGCGTGACTTCAGCCCGCGCTTCGCCGTGAGATAAACGTCGAGTGCGATCTGGGGCTGCTTCCCGCCGATGCGGAACAGAGTCCACGAGTCGATCGTCGCGCCGCCCTTGAATACGCAGTACCCTTCTTCTCCGAGTTGGCTCGTGAGGTTAATCTCTTTTCCCCGAGCGACCTTTACACAGTAGACGGAAGCAGGATTCGGGACCCCGACGGACGATCCGCCGCCGCGGCTGGCTTTACAGCACGGGTCGGCAAAGGACGAAGCAGCTAGGAGAAACGAGAGACCAGAAATTACTAACATTTTCATATACTTGCCCCTTCAGTGGCTGGCCCCGAGGGAGCCGTTAATCTTAATGATCCATGAAGTACCCCGGGCCCCACTAACGCACTAGGACTAAAATATCAAAAGGCGGAGCACTATTTGATAAAATATTAACAACTGAAATCCGTAACATTGATAAAAGATTAATATGAAAATCACCGAGGCAGCCACTTACCGCGAGGTCCTTCACGCGCAGATTAGAAAAAATCCGCAGCGCGGCTATAAGGGCGAACTGGCGGTGGCGATGAGGATCCACTCCTCTTACCTCACTCGGGTCATCAGTGGTGACGTCCACCTCACTCCCGATCAAGCCGCGGACCTCGCTGGTTTCTGGAAACTTTCCGAGCGAGAAACGCGGGCGTTTCTTCTCCTCGTGATGCGTGAACGAGCGGGCTCACCCGCACTGCGAAAGTCCCTCGACCAACAACTCGCCGAAATCCGTGCCCAAGATACGAAACTCAGTACCCAAATCGAAGTCGAGGAAGGCGTCGAAGACGACCATTCCCTTTACTACTCGAGCTGGCACTACCCCGCGATTCACGTCCTACTCCTGAATCCGTTAACCCGATCGGCCGAAAAGCTTTCTTCGATGCTGCAACTTCCGCGTAACGTCGTCCTCACGGCACTCGCTGAACTCGTCCGCATGCGACTCGCCGAAAAAACGTCCGGGACGGAATGGCGACCCATCGTTCGGGATATGCATCTGCCTGACCAGGAAATGTGGGCGCCCATTAACCATGCGTCTTGGCGACAGAAGGCCGCGCTCCGTATCGCCGAACGTCGGAAAGACGAACTCCATTATTCGGGAGTCCATACCTGCACGAAGGGCGATCACGAGCGCATTCGAAAGCTGTGGATGAACACCCTCCTCGAATGCCGGAAAATCGCGAGCGATTCTCCAGGGGATGATGAAAACTTCGTGCTCCTGTTCGACGTATTTTCGCTCTAGTCGTCGAGGACTTGCCCGAGGACTTGCCCAAGGACTAGGTCCCGAGGAGAAATTACGGAGAAAATAAACTCGTCGACTGCTCCCAAACGAGGACCGCGACCGATTCGATATGCGGCGTCTGTGGAAATAGGTCGAATACGGCAACCTCGGAGAGGATCCACCCCGCTTTAATCAGCCGGGAGATATCGCGGGCCCACGCATCCGCATCGCACCCGACGGCAATCACCTTCCGCGCATCGAGGGATTCCAGAGCGCCGACGATTTTATTCGTGACGTCTCCGAGCCCTTCGCGGGGCGGATCGATAATGACTTCGACCGGACCCTTCGCATTAAAATAACCACGTTCCGCATCCTTCGCCCGACGATCTAGCCACCGGGCGACGTCGGTTTGGAAAAAGCGGTAGTTCTCCGGCTGTCCTTCGATTTCGCCGTCGGGCGAACCGATATCCACGCACTCGACGTAGGCGTAGCGATCCGCATCGTCGTACGTGAAGTTCCCGGATCCCCCGAATAGGTCTAAGACGTGTGCCCCGTCGGTGAGTCGTTCGCGAATATATCCGCGAAGTTTTTCGTTTTGTTCGTCGTTCACCTGCCGAAATCCGAGAGCGGCGTGACGAGCGTTCCAGGATTTCTGTACGGTTCCGTCGGGTAAAACGTCGATTTCAACTTTCACTTCCGCATCCGGATCGCCGGATTTAAATTTTTCTCCGAGCATCTTTTCTGCCTCGGCACGCAGCTCGGGAAGAACCGCGTTTAATTCAGGACGTGCAATCTCGCAGCGTTCGACCCCGACGAGATCTTTCGATCCGCGCGCGTAATAACCAAGCGCACCCGGGCGCGCCCGGAGCTGAATCCGGTTTCGATAGTTCCAAGGGTGTTCCGCTGAGAATTCCTGGAGTGGAATTCCGTCTAGAGAGATCGACGCGCGGGAGAGGGCGTGGGCCACTCCGTCGCGTTTCGTTTTCCACTGCTGATCGTAGGGAACGTGCTGCCAGGTGCATCCTCCGCATTTCCCGAAAACCGTACAGGGCGGAGTCACGCGGTCGGGAGACGGAGTCGTGATTTCGACGACTTCCGCCGTGGCAAAACGCTTATCTTCAGAAATAATGCGTGCCGTCACCACGTCATCTTTCATCGTGAGGGGGATGAATATAACGCGGCGTTCATCCCGGGCGACCCCATTCCCACCGCGAGAAAGGTCATTTACTCGCAAATTCGTTAAGATTTTCGCCGAATCGGGGGAAGCAGTCATAAGATAGATCCTGGTAGAGGTGCGCCCACTTATGGAGAGGTGGAATGAAAAAGTCAACGAATGAATCCCCCCTGAACTCGACCCCGTCGCCACTTCCCGAAGCGGTGGAGGAGAAGCCCGTGCCGGTCCCGGTGCTCTGGGAAATGTTCACTATGGAAGGCGGAATTTCCCTGCTCCTGATTCTTCCTCTCGTCGTGCTTTTTTTCCTTAAAAAAGCCCTGGATTAACTCTCGAGTGAGCGTTCGCTGATTTCAATTCGGGTTCGGGTTTGATAACTGTTCGGGAGCAAACCCACCCATGTCTAAAAATATCCGAAATTTCTGCATTATTGCGCACATCGACCACGGCAAATCGACCCTCGCCGATCGCCTCCTGGAGCGCACCGGTACGGTGGCCGCCCGTCAAATGGAAGCCCAGCTCCTCGATTCGATGGATATCGAACGTGAACGCGGAATCACGATTAAGTCCCAATGCGCTCGCCTGAACTACAAGGCGAAGGACGGGAAGACCTACATTCTTAACCTCATCGATACCCCCGGACACGTGGATTTTACCTACGAAGTTTCGCGGTCTCTCGCCGCCTGCGAAGGGGCCGTCCTCGTCGTCGATGCCTCCCAAGGCGTTGAGGCCCAGACGCTCGCAAACGTCTTCATGGCGCTCGAGAATAACCTCGAAGTTTTCCCCGCCATTAATAAAATCGATCTACCGTCGGCGGACGTCGAGCGAGTAAAAGCCGAAATCGATGAAGTCATTGGGCTCGTCGACACTTCGCGCGCGGTCATGTGTTCGGCGAAATCCGGTATCGGGATCGACGATATTCTCGAGGCGGTTGTGAAATACTTTCCGTCGCCGAAAGACGCCGATAACGAACCGCTCCGCGCACTCATCTTCGACAGTTGGTACGACACCTACCAAGGCGTGATCGCCCTCGTCCGCGTTTTCGAAGGCAGCATTAAAAAAGGTTCAAAGATTTATCTCGCTCACGCCGGTAAAGAATTCGAAGTCCAACGACTCGGAATTTTTACTCCGAAGTTTACCGATGTGGACGCCGTGAACTCGGGCGAAGTCGTCGCCATCGTCTGCGGAATTCGTGACGTTCGTGACATGAAGGTCGGCGATACCATCATGGAAGCCGGGAACCCGGCTAAAAATCCGATCGAAGGCTTCAAAGAAGCCAAGCCGATGGTTTTCTGCGGAGTCTATCCCATCGATGCCGACGAATATAACGACCTAAAAGAATCACTGGAAAAGCTTCGCCTGAACGACTCGGCGATTACCTTCGAGCCGGAAACTTCGACCGCACTCGGATTTGGCTTTCGCTGCGGATTCTTAGGTCTCCTCCACATGGACGTCGTCCAGGAGCGTCTCGAGCGCGAATATAACTTAAGCCTGATTACGACCGCTCCCTCCGTCATTTATAAAGTGAAAAAGACGAACGGCGAGGAACTCATGGTCGATAATCCGGCCCGTCTTCCTGACCAAACTCTGATCGAGATCATCGAAGAGCCGTTCATTAAAATGACTGTGCACATGCCGGCCGAATACGTCGGCGCGGTGATGAAGATCCTGAATGATCGCCGCGGGGTCCAGATTAAAATGGATTACGTCACGAAGGACCGCGTGACCCTCCTTTACGACCTTCCGCTGAACGAAATGGTTTTCGATTTCTTCGATAAGTTAAAATCCGCGACGAAGGGTTACGCGTCGATGGATTACGATCTATCGGATTACCGTCCCGCGGATCTCGTTAAGCTCGACGTCCTCATTAACGGCGAACCTGTCGATGCGCTTTCCCTCATCATTCACCGCGAGAAGGCCGCCACGCGGGGTCGTGATCTGGTGAAGAAGATGAAGGAATTAATCGATCGCCAAATGTTCGAAATCGCGATCCAAGCCGCGATCGGATCGAAAATCGTCGCGCGCGAAAGTATTTCGGCGCTCCGTAAGAACGTGACCGCGAAGTGTTACGGGGGAGATATTTCCCGGAAACGAAAACTCCTCGAGAAGCAAAAAGAGGGAAAGAAGCGGATGAAGTCGATCGGTTCGGTCGAAATTCCGCAGGAAGCATTCCTCGCAGTGCTTAAGGTCGACTAGGCGAATGAAAGGGTTAGACGGAATTGAGCAAGAAACGAGCTGAAATTGAATCCCGGAAACTCGTTCGGGACTACAGCTTAGCGATCGGTGGTT
>JANXTV010000478.1 GCA_025352185.1 Oligoflexia bacterium | reverse complement strand
CGGCCGCGGCGGCGCCGAGCGAACGAACCGGGCTTACTTCGAAGTGGGCGTCGATGCTCACGGACTCGGACTACGGCTCTGCTATTCCGAACCGGGCTGGAAAGTGAAAGACGTACTTCACCAATTCTGGCCGGGAGCCCTCACTCCTTCGGCCGCCGGCCAAATCCTTTTCCAGTATTCCGATTTCATCCGGATTCACGTCGACCCGGAGACGAGCGAAATTGAGGTCGTTTGCTTATTATTCCCCAGTGGTCCGGCCGAGCGCGCGACCGACGTCATGCGAACCCTTTGGATCGAACCCCTCTCGAACATGACCCGACTCGAGCGATTTGCCGAGTCTCCGGAAACTCAGGAAACGTATCATAAAGCGCTCGTCACTCACCACGCGCTCATCGGGAATGCGGCCGAAAAGATCGACGATCTCCGAAAGCAGCTGGAGACGAGTGAAAAAGAAGTCGACGAACTTCGTTCAAAGGGAACGACGAAGGAAAATATCTTTATTTACCCATCGGGACTCGATGGCGAACAGTTAATCGACCTGGTGAATCGTAGGCTCACCGAAATTAAAGCGAAGATGAAGAGTTTAAATAACCGCTATAATGTTCTTCGCCAGGACCGAGACGAGGAACTAAAAGAGGCGGCGAAAGTCGTGAAGGAACTGCGCGAGCTTCAGGCCCAGCAAAAGAGCTGGATCGCCCGACTCACCGAAATTGTGGACTCGTATCACGACGCGATCGCGGCCGCCGCTCAGGAACGAACCGCGGCGCTCGCCGCGACCGAAGAAAAACCAGAACTCAGTGAAGAAGAAACCGCGCTCGCGGCGGCGGGAACGCAGACTCGCGAGCCAAAGACGCGCCGGCCACTTCGGAAAAAAGCGGCATAATTTCGGGCAGGCAGGCATTCGAGCACGCAGTCTCGGAAACCGAAACGGGACTCGGAGAATATCCAGTAACATGGCGGATCGAAGCAGCCGGGAGGCTTCTGCTCCAGTCTGCCCGCTTCATCTTGCCTGATTGCCTGCATGCCAGAATTCAGCCTACCGACTAGGCGGCCTCCTCTATAAGCTCTGCCGAGGCTAGCGAAGCGGTGCCCCGCGTCCCGGCCTTCCTTCCCCGTCCGGCTCGGTCCTCCGAAACCGAGGCGGACATCCGCTATCCGAAATCGGAAACGGCCCCCCCCTCCCCTTGATTCCCTCTCCGATTCGACCGAGACTACCCGGAGCCATGGCGCTCCCGAGTTCTCCTCTATCTCCCCGTGAAAAAGATTCGGAAGTTCGAAAATCACTCGCGCTCTACGTTTCGGAAACGGCGCCGTCACCGCCCGAACGAAAAACAATTCTGCGGTGGTTTTTGCTCGCGCTGGTCGCTCTCGCCCTGCACGGACTTGCCCTCTACTTAAGCCCGCAGTGGATGAAGCCTGCCCCTCCCGCTCCGATCGAAGTGACCCAAGTCGACCCGGCGAAACTCGCCGCGATGAAGAATAAATGGAAGGAACGCGGCTTCCTCGTCGCGAAAGATCCGAATAAACCGAAAACCAACCAACCCGAACCGAAGAACGCCCGCTACGAATCGGACCGTAACCAATCGGTCGAGAAAGAAATGCGCGGGAAAAACTCCGACGTTGTTCCGAATACCTCGGGCAGTCCCGAAGCCAAGGCCGAAAAGGAACGGGTTAAGAAGCAGGAAGCCGCCCGGGTGAAGAAAATTCCACTTTCGGCACTTTCGAATTTTCAGGGCCTCCCGGTACCGACGGCCGGAAAAGAAGCGCAGGCGGAGCCCGAGCTGAAACGGGGAAGGGCCGGGCCCACGGTCGACCAGAATTTAAATGAACCGAATCTGCCTGAAGGGGCGGAAGCGATGCTGAATACCGTGGAGAGCGTCTACTACACTTTTTATTCCCGAATTTACGAACAAATCGGTCCGCTCTGGCAATCTCTCGTGCGCGATGTGATTTCGCGGAAAAAATTTCCCCCCGGGAGTTACCTCACTCAGGTCGACGTCGTTTTCGATAGCGAAGGAAATTATCAGGAAGCCCGCATTCTGAATTCCTCGGGCATCCCGGAGTTCGACCATGCGGTCGTCGCCGCTTGGACTAAAATTCCTCGTTTTCCGAACCCTCCCCGCTCGCTCATCCAACCCGATGGCCGCATTCACATGGGATGGAGTTTTAACGTGATGCTCGGCGAAGGCATGCAGTGGCAGTATCAGCCACCCGAACGCCAGTATTGACCGAGGCTAGAGTTTAATGAAACGGCGTACGGCTTTAAAAAGGTCAGAGCAGATCCGGCGATAGTGGGTCTGGACCGTATCTCCGATCGTGAGCACGGGAGTGGGAAGAATCATCGGATGGTGCACGGCGGGCGGATGAAGCGCCCACTCGGTGATCCCTTCCGGATGAAAATTTTTGCGCACCTTCCGCTGGGATTCGATCATATTTTTCGCGATCTCCGGAGAACTGGCGATCTCGCGAAGCGCCGTAGCGGCTTCCTCGGAAGTCCGCACGACCCGGCCGGCCCCCGCCTGATCGATGTAACTCGCGTTAAATCCCTCCACTCCCCCACCCGGCGTAATGAAAACGACCGGCTTTTCCCGGTACATCAGTTCAAACGTGGTGAGACCTCCGGGTTTCGTGACGATCTGATCGGTTACGGCGAGGTACTTTATCAGTTCCTCTTGGGGGATCAGTCCGGCCGTTCGTAATTTCACGTTCAGCGGTAATCCTCCGCCCGGTACGTTCCTCCCTTGCCGTCTAATCATTCGCTCGAGGCGGGCACGCTGGGCCTTATTCTTTCCGCATACCGCGATGATTTCGATCGGTTCGGAAAACTGCGCCGAGATTTTATTCACGAGTTCTTCATATTCGAGAAAACCGAACGTTCCCCCCATGAGGAGAATTTTTTTCCGTTCCGGCTCTAGTTTTAACTCGGTGACGATTTCACTCAGTTCGCTCGGGGAATACCGACGATCATAAATCGGATTTACCGGAATGCCCGTCGTCATTACTCGGTCGGCCGGAATCCCGCGAATCTGCCAGTTATCGGTAAGATCCTGAATGGGAAGAAACGTCATGTCGAGGGTGGCCGAAAGCTGCGCATAAAACGTCTCACTCACGATATCAGTATGGAGGAAGGCCGTCGGGTACTCGTGGAGTTCTCCCCTTTCCCGGAGCTGAGCGAGAGTTTCGGCGATAAAGAAATGAGTCGTGACGATCGACGTGGGGTTCACCTCGTGGATGTATTTGAGGAGTCGGTCGGGCGAACTCGTGAGTCGCGCCGCTCCCCTCGCGCCGATCGTCGCGTTCCCACGGGCGGAGACGAGACCGGGCTCCATGCCGACGGTTAAAAAGAGTTCCGGCGCATTCCGGTTCATCCATCCGTAGAAGTCTCCGTACATCACCGCTTTCGCGGGGGGAAGGAGTTCGGTAATGTTCTTAAAGATGATTTCGGCGTGCGGATCCGTTTTTAAGATATTCGCGCGAATCGCTTTCGCGGCCGTTTCGTGTCCACCGGGACCCCAGAGGATTAAAACCTTCGCCCCCGCAAACGCGGATGTCGAAAGCGCGAATACGAGCAGTATAGAAACGACGAAATTCGAGAGGAGTCTCGCGAAAAATTTTCGCCGAAAAGCGTGATAAAAGAACGGCCTATAGCCCATCCCTTTCTTTTCGGCGGTGTTTTTCGAAATCTTGATTTAGGGGATCCGCCGCCAGAAGTCTGACGGGGGCTTAGGCCAGGAGATCCCGGATATCCTCGGCCGTAATCGACGAGGAGGCGACATCTCCGCTGAGTACGGCATCCGAAAGCGCCCGCTTTCTTTCTTGGAGTAACGCAATTTTTTCTTCGATCGTATTTTCGGAGATGAGGCGAGAAATAAGGACCGGTTTATCCTGCCCGATTCGGTGAACCCGGTCCGCGGCTTGGTCCTCGACCGCGGGATTCCACCAGCTATCCATGAGGTAAACGTGATCGGCGGCAGTC
>JANXTV010000458.1 GCA_025352185.1 Oligoflexia bacterium | reverse complement strand
TCGGGCTCGCCGCAAACTTAATATCTCTCTATTTTCTTCACCGGTCGTCGAAAGATAATCTGAACGTCCGGTCCGCCTATTTGCATGTGCTTACCGATTCACTCGGTTCAGTCGGGGCGATGATTTCCGGTGCCGTCATCGCTTTGACGGGGTATCGCGAAATCGATCCCGCCATTACCGTCATCCTATCTCTCCTGATGTGCTGGAGCTCCTGGACGTTGATTCGCGAGGCCGTCGCGATCCTCCTCGAGCGTTCGCCGAGCCACCTCCGGATGGAAGAAATCGAATCCTCCCTCGCCGGACTCTCCGGCGTGAAAGAAGTCCATGATCTCCACTTCTGGACGCTTTCGAGTGGTTCGATATCGCTCAGCGCCCATCTCGTGGCGATCGGGGCGGAGACGGGGGAGTTGCTTCACCAAGCGATCCACCTACTCGAAGAAAAATTTGCGATTACCCATACGACCATTCAGGTCGAGCCCGCAAATTCGGAAATCAGCGAACATTGTATCAGTTGTGACTAACCCGCCGGGCGGTCTAGGAAACTAAGCTTCAATCTTCTCGCGAATTTTAATTTCCGAGTAATCATAGGTGGGCTCGGGGGCGGGAACACTCCGCAGTATTGGCGTCCGTTTACTCGAATAGACGGTCTTCACTTTCGCCCAGCCCACGAGCGAAAGAAGCTGGATGTAGAAATAGCCCACATCGAACTCGTACCACCGATGGCGGAACGAGCACGATTTCGGATGGGCATGGTGGTTATTATGATCGAGTTCCCCACAGATCATCCAGTTCAGGATGAATAAAAAGCCAATATTTCGGCTCTCGTCGGTCGTCTCGTAATTTCGATATCCGATCGCGTGAGCAATCGCGTTTACGCCGCCCACGGCAAAGAGGGGAGAAATTGCGAAAGTGGCGAGGGCAATCCCTCCGCCCACGGCGGGACCAAAACAGACCGCCAGCACGGCCGCCGTAAAAATGGGTCCGATCAGGGGATTCTTTTTCAAGAACGATTCGTACCGGTCCTCAGGAATTTTCTTCCGCAGTTTCATGACTTCCGGAGTGTCCTTCGCGACGACGTAATCGTAGACGCCGAAGAAAAAGATGCGCGCGAGTCCCTTATGTTTTGGACTGTGGGGATCTTTTTCCTGATCCGAATGGGCGTGGTGATAAATGTGTACGGAAACCCAGTCGAGTTTCGACATGCCGGTCGTGAGTGCCAGCCACGACTGCATTAAGTGGTCGAGCCATTTCGGAAAGGTTACACCCTGGTGCGTGTGCATTCGGTGAAAACACAGGCTCATGGCCGTGATCGTGATGTGAGTCATGCCCATCAGGTAAAGTCCGATTTTCCAAACGGCGCCGTGGGCGAGGAATCCGGGGAAGAGTCCCTGAGGTCCGATACCGACGGTGATACAGGTGCCGAGGACGGCGAAACCGAGAAACGGTTCAAGAACGGCACAGGTGATCTTCAGTGCGTTTTTCATACCCTTATAGAATAAAGGTTTCTCTAGTGCGGTGATGTAAGAGTTCTGTAAATGGCAGATATTAACGCAACGCGGGACAATCATTGGGTTTTTTCTACATCCCCAAAATGATTAAAGAATCATACGGAAAACCGCAAAAAGACGCAGCATTTCAGCAAGGTGCAGTGAGCGCAGGTTGTCAGAATTATAACGCATTGGTAGGTACTGCCCATCCTAAAGGGGGATCTCAATCCATGGCTATTTTACCGCTGAGCCGTTCAGGGTTTTTTACGGGCGCACTATTTATCGCTCCGTTCCTTTCCATCGCTTCCGCACTCGCCGTTCCGTCGGATCAGGAAGCGTGGCGTAGCGATGAACACGGGATCATCGTTTATAAAGATGCCGAACCGGGAAGCGACACCTATTGGTTCATTCCGAAAATTCGCTTCGAAGCCCGCGACGGAAAAACCGTCATGCGATCGAAGGTTCTCGCAAACGGTAAAACTGAATTTGCCGTCCGGATTATTCCTTACTTTTCGAAAGACCTGAAGGAACTAGCCGCCCAAAACATTTCGAACATTCGTCAGGACTCGCAATTAAAACCGGTCATCGCGAAGACGGTGGGAATTTCTCTCCCCGATTTCGGCTATAAATTTGCATCCGCATCGGTAACGAATTTTCAGTACCTCGATGCTCCCCGACTCCTGAAGTTTTCGCTCGACGCGGAAGAAGCGGCGACCTTTAACGACCTCTATCAAGATGAACTCGGAGTAAACGTCGACCTTTCGATCGCCTACGACGGGATGATGACCGATAAATTTTATAACATCGAAATCAGCTGTAAGGACATGAGCTCGACCTTAGATGTGGGGTTTTCGCCGAGTGTTTCCGCTACCGGAAATCTAAAAGGCGTAAAAGTTTTCGCCGGTGCCGATCTCGAGGCGGCGTTTATTCAAACCATTTCGAAAAGCACGAAGGGCGTGAATATCGTTTCGAAGGGCGATTTACCCGACATGCAGGACATGCTTCGCCGAGTGATGAACCTTTGCTTCGATAAGGTGGATGGTTACAGCTCGACTTCATATCCATCCTATCCGGGCACGCGTTACCCGAGTCGTACGAGTTCGTCGCCGACTCCCGATCCCGCGTATCGCTACGGGAATTTCGTCCCGTACGTTTCGCAGAATGCGTTCATGACGGCGGCGGTTATTGCGGCCACCGAAATGGACTCGATTCAAGATACCCTCTTAGTCGAAAAACCTCTCGAGGGCGAGAAGCCGGCGGGCGACGGAACGGGACTGCTTCCCGAAGCCGATCTGAAAATGAAGTTCCGTTATAAAAAGACTTCGAATCAATCCGATAACCAGGCCGTAGTAAAGCAGGTCACCTTAAAAGATACGACTTCCGTAATTACGATTCCGGGTATTCTTTCGGCTTCGCAGAAAGAAATCGAGAAAGTCCTAGTTCAGTCGATTGCGGATAAAAAGTTTACCGTGAATGTTAAAAACACGGCCGCCACCCCGCTGAAAACGGGAATCATGGTGAAGTCCGGTGAACAGTGGACGATGAATGCGGCATTCGTATTTAGTGCCCGTACGACTTACTCTCCGTTTAAGGCTCGCCAGTATGACTGGGATTCGACTTGGTCAAAGCCCGACGGTGACCTTTACTTTCGAATTGGGAACGGTCACTGGACTCCAGTAAATGGGCGTTCAATTATTGAATC
>JANXTV010000454.1 GCA_025352185.1 Oligoflexia bacterium | reverse complement strand
CTTTAGAGTTTCACCTAATGCTTTCATGTTAACAAACGGACTCTGAATCAGTTCATTCATATGCCAGAGAAACTGTGGGACGAGATCTTTCGCCTCGGACTTCTTCTGGTGTTTTTTTAGAAGCAGGATCGAAAGATCTCTTTTAAATTCCCAGAGATACTTCAACCCGGGATGTTTGCTGAAGTAATCTTCCAACTTCGGGATCTGCTCGGGCTTTAGGTTCCAGGCATGCCTCCGGATCAGGCTGAGTAGTCCACGGTTCTTTCGCCCTTCCGGGTCGAAGGCGGCCCAAGTTTTTAGAAAATGCTGATTCATCAACCGGATCACGTGGAAACGGTCCGCTACGATCATCGCGTTCGGAAAGTATTTACGGACGATCGAACGATACGTTTCTGAAAGGTCCATCACGACGACCTGCACTCGTTCGCGGCCCGGCAATCGCTCGACACACCAGCTCGTAGAGCTTTCTAAGCCTGGTGTAGACCTGGGAGCGTCCGAGTATTCCACGGTGCAGCCGAATAAGCTGATCGACGGTGAGGGCTCCGTGCCGGGTGAGCTGTTTATAAAAATATCGACCGATCGCTTCGCTACGTTCGCGAGTCGATTTCCGTCGGGGTGTACCGAACGGCCATTTCGAAACGGTCGGGGTTTCAGGTAGAGTTGGTAAATTCTTTTCCAATAGGTCTTCTCCAAATAGTTTAAACGGGACTTCGGATATCGAAGTGCTCGCCCACCGTTAGAGCAATCCTAGGGCCAGACTTCGGAATCTCGGGCGGTGGAATAACCCATCGAAGCTATTGCCTTTTCTTAACCGCCCCAGAAGAAGGGATCTGAGCCGTGCGCGGGAAACCGCACGAAGTCCGCGCGTAAAAACCTGGGTCAGGAAGCGCATCTCTTCGATTATATAGATCTTATTTAAGTTGCGCGGATCTCGCGCACCCATTCGGCGAACCGCGCACCCACTAAAGAGTTATTTCGCATCGCATTATTTAGATATAGAGTGCGCCGATATTGATCGAGTCCTTTTCCGCCACGATAGATCGTCGGCGTAAAAAGCGAATAACCGGTGTCACCGGTCTAGATCAGAAACATTGGTTTGAATTGCGTTAAATGAATGGATTCCCAAAAGGTAAGTACCGAAGACCCTGTCCGGGCACTCCCCAACCAGGGTCCCCACTTTTTCGGTTTTCAAAGAACAAATGCACACCTGCCGTGCCCGTCGGCACGCGGACGAAGCATCCGACGCCGGAGGTTGGCGAATTCCTCGCGATCAAACCGACTCCCTCCACTTCGTGAAGGCAGAACGGACATCTATTAAGATAAGACGCAATTCGGGAGCGGGTCGAAACCTACACATGGCAGAAACTTTTCCGATCCCTACTTTTTCAACAGGTGAAAAGGGACACTCGAGAGTGTTTTCAAGGACTTATAGGCAGAAGAAATGGCGCAGGCGTTGCTTGTATGGATGCAGGGGAACGCTATGAAAAACTTCAATGTTGTCTCATTGACTCTATCGATTTTGACTCTTTTATTTTCACTCTCGAGTTCAAATGCACTCGCCTGCGAAGAATACCTGACCTGTGACGCGGGTAGCATTTGTACCTTGCATACTTGTCCCATACTGACGGTGGTCGACGACGGAGGGGATGTTCGCACTAACGATAAGAGCGGATCCACCTCGTCGATACAAATCGTAGATATTTCGGCTAGCTCAACAAACCCGACCCCCGCGCCATCGTCTAAACCAAAATGCGCACCCCGGAAAACTTCGACCAGCGGGTCGGGAGAAATCATAGAGACATCGGATCAGCTGAAACGGGCGTTCGCCGACGCGATTTCTTTAGCGATCTCGAGTGGATTTCTATCCGTCGGTAAAGCACTTTTAGTGAAATTGAACCTGAATCAGAAACCCGACGATTTCATAGGGATTAATAAAATTACATACGGAGTTAGCGTAAATACGGACTCCGTATACGGGATTTTTTCTTATGACGATATCGTTGCCATCTTTGCCCATGAGATTGGACACGCGGTAAACCCGCAGGATCAATACATCCCCATGCCTAACGTGAATGCTTTGAATCCTGGCCTGGTCGCTTGGTTAAGATCCAATGACCAAGCGGCGGATATTACCGGTGCGCAAATTGTAGGCACGGATAATATGACAAATGCCCTGATCCACGTGCGAGACGTGTTTGATGAAGGGAATGATACGACTGACGATCCCTTACATGGAACGATTAGCGAGCGGATAAATAACGTCGCAAGTGTTGATGAAGTAAGCGGTAAATGTATTATCCAGAGTTCACCGGCGACTGGTACTCCTAACGCCTCCCCGGAACCCGATGGCTACCATCCGCCAATCTATCAGGCCCCGCCAGCATCCGGTGAAGGCCAAAGCGGACCTACTCCAGACGTCGCGGAATAAAATTGAAATCGAATTAGGTTTCGCTTGGAAACATGTAAGACCGAATCTGATCTTCTCTGGGTTGAGAGACAATTACCCTAGGTAACAGCAGTCCCGACGGACCGCTGACCGAATAATTGCGAGGCATCGGGGAGTTACCCCGGTGCCTTTCGTATTTTCAACGTCCGCGTGGCTTATATTGGCTTTAACGAGCAATACCTTGACCACTATAGCAACTTGGCTATATACTCATAATCGAGTGAAGGTCTTATTTTACCAGACTGCCCGAGGGCGGATGCCAGTCGTTGAGGAACTCGATAGCCTTCCGAAGGAAGCCGAGGCGCACGCCTATCAACTGTTTTCGGAAATCGAGGAAAAGGGATTCGATGCTTCACGGGTCGTCTTTCGGCACATTGAAGGGAAGCTCTGGGAGATCAAGATGAATCTCCCGGGCACGGGTGGTTACCGGGTGTTTTATTTCACCCTAGAGGGATCGACGCTCCTGCTACTTCACGCTTATGCGAAGAAGACCCAGAAAGCTCCGAAGCACCATATTGATACGGCATTAGAACGAATGAGTGATGCGATGAAAAGAGGACTAAAATGAAAACGACTGCAGGAATTCCATTAAAGAAAATTCTCGATAAGAAAATGAAAGATCCCGCTTTCAGGCTCCATTTTAACGAGTCGAAGGCGCTCTCCGTGCTCTGTGCGGCGGTTTCCCACGCCCGTCAGGCGCGCGGGCTGACTCAGGCCGCGCTCGCGAAGGCGTGCGATACTACCCAGTCGGTCATTGCCCGGCTTGAGAACGGGAACAACGGTCGGATGCCGAGTTTGGAACTCCTCGGACGCGTGGCGAAAGCCCTGAAGCTTAGTCTTGTCGTCGGATTCGATCAGCCGAAGGCCGCTTAGCCCTCGGGTGTTGATCGGGGAACGGGAAATAAGTCGGTTTCACCGTCGTGATCGATTTAGCGAATTCCATGATCGCCCATCGCTGCACGTCTTCGAAATGCCCGGTGACCGTCGCAATACCCAAAATGAGCATTCCCGCCTTCACTAGCCCACTGATATTAAAGGAACCCATAGAACCTGCCATAAGCGATTCAAAGCGAACTAGGGGCCGTCAGTTTGCCAGCTTAAGCCCGTTTTTCGCGCGTATCCTCCACTGGACTGGAAACTCTCGTTTCACCGTGAGTGGTTCGCCTAGGATGCAGTGGTCCCAACCATTATTCGCCGCATTTTGCGCGCCTGATCTCGACCCACGGTCACCGTTCGAAAAATACGTTCGAAATATATCCTCGAGGACGATCTCCTCGAAAAAACACCTGTCTAAATCCTAGACACTCAGCTCCCCCGAAAGCGCTTAGAGGCAGCACGAATATTGCTCTTTAAGGGTGTCGCCATGAAATATCGATTTGGATTCCTGATCATTTTAACGATTTTCTCCTCCGCTTCGGTCGCCCGCGCTGCGATCAGCGAAGCGACTTTTAACTCCCGGATCGATCAGGTCGAATCGGTGTACGGGGATTGGGCGAAAGCTTACTCGGCAAAACTCGTGGTGAAACGCCACTGGAGTAAAAAGAGCGGCAATGGCAGCGCATCGGACGCGGATAAGATTCAAGTCGGCGAAGAGTCTGCACCGAAAGAATTAAAATGGGTCGTGAACGTGTGGGGTGAAAATACCGGCACCCCCTATAAGACCGGTGATACGCTTTCTCTCTGGATGTGCCACGAGATGGGGCACCTGATCGGTGGATTTCCCTTCAGCCGCGAAGGATACGGCGGCTTACCCAACGACGGTAGGACGGCGGGATCCGCCGAGGGCCAAGCCGATTATTTCGCAACCCAAGTTTGCTTAAAGAAACTTTGGGCTCCGGAACTCGCTGAGAATCGAACGTTTCGGGGGAGCGTGCTTCCCGAGACGAAGGCGCTCTGTGACCGCGTGTATTCCTCGGACGCCGATCAAAATCTCTGTTACCGGATCGTCCACGCGTCGCTCGATGCCCAGGAGGATTTACTCGTCTCTCGCGCCGAATCGCCAGCGGATCACGGCATTCAGGACTACCTAGATGATTCTAAACCCGCCGGGGGATCCCTCTTTCCGAAGTCGAATCTTTACGAATATCCAAGCCTGGCCTGTCGACTCACGACGTTCATTCGGGGAGCGCTCTGCCCGAAATCGTTTTCCGATTTTATCATCCCCGGGACTGATTTTACTGAAGCAACCGCCGAGAAACGAAATTCAAAGGCCATCGAAACGGCCGCCTCCCGTTATGCGTGTACCCGCGGAAACGGCTTCCCCGACGGGGCCCGCCCTCCCTGCTGGTTTCGGGAGCGGCGCTAACCGGCACTTTTGATTTGCAATTATAACGCATTGCACATAAGACTCCCCGCAGAACATTTAATCTCATTCCGGGGGTCTTTATGAAGAAGTTAATGAGCGTCAGTCTTTTCGTATTCGTGTGCGTGAATTTATTTTCGGTCGCGGCCCATGCTGCGAACGTCGAGTTAAAAGATGCGGCCGCCGAATCCTTCATCACCCGCCATTTTCCGGATGCGGATGTACCGGGACCCGTCGAAGGATTCTTTAACTATAAGAATAAGCGAGGCGTGGAGAAAGAGGGCTACGCGAAATGTTTCTATCCCGCGATGGGCGGCCGTTCGGACGGCGCCGTCACGACGTGTTCTGTGAATTACCTTCCGGTCGTCCTCACGGACGCGGCGGCGGAATCATTTATTACCCGTCACTTTCCGGACGCGGAAATTCCGGGACCGGTCGCCGGCGCATTCACCTACGTGAATAAACGCGGAATGAAAAAAATCGGAAACGCGAAATGCTTCTATCCCGCGATGGGTGGACGCTCGAACGGCGACGTAACCACCTGCTCGGTCGTTTACTAGTTTAGGCCGGGAGAACCGAAGTAACGTTCGATTCTCCCGGTCTAGTTTTCCCACCCTAGTTTTCCCGACCTCAATTGAGGGATTTACTACCTCGTTGCACCCGTGAGTTTCGAAAACAGCGCGTTCGCGCGCATACTTCCGTAACCGGTGACGGCGTCCCATCCCGCTCCCGCCTTAAACGCGCCGTTACTTCCGGACGTAACGTCCGAGAGGTAGGCCGTGCGTTCGGAACTCGTTAAGGAGTAGAGAATCGGGTTTAAGAACCCCGGAGACTTTACGCCTTTCTTTGCGTTTGCTTCTCCGACGAGCGCGAGGAATCCTGCCCACTGGGGCGCCGCGATACTCGTTCCACCGAGGACGATCCATGCCGCCCCTTTTTTCGGCGCACCTTCGTTCGTTACCCACGCGGCCTCACCCGTCGCGGGGTCAGCGTTGAAAGCGACATCCGGGATGGAGCGTTTCGTGTAAGGAGACGGAAAAGAGGTCTGGTACTTCGGAAGGGAGTAAAGACTGCTCACGCCGCCTCCGCTTCCCGTCCAGGCTGTTTCCGATGCGCTCCCGGAGCCACTGCCCGGGGTCAGCGCCGTTCCACCGACGGCAACTACGTTCGGGTGTGAAGCGGGGTAGTCAGCGGTTACACTCCCGTCGTTACATCCGTCCGATCCGCTATCTCCCGAAGCGACGAAAATATTCACGCCCTGGGCTACGGCCTGCGCGAAGACGGTATCCATCGCGGTACGGTGATCCGGAGAGAGATTCTTTTCGCAGGAACCCCAACTGTAGTTCACCACCTTTGCGCGGTTATCGTCGAGAATCGCCGTGAACATCGAGAGCTCTCCCGAGTCGCTGTTTTCGGCCGACGCAAAAATGTGGATATCCGATCCGGTCGCGATCATTCCCGAGAATTCGGCATCGAGTTCGGTTTCCATTGCGGATCCGGCATTATACGGCGCCGTTCCGTTAAAGCTCACGACGTCGACTTTCCGTTTTGTTTTCAGTCCGATCTTCGTGAAGTAGGCCGTGATTTCTGAAACCTTAAGACCATCGTAAGTCGCGATCGCGATGCTCTGGCCCTTCCCGGTTATGCCGGAGGCGTAGATCGGATCGAACCCGTACGACGCCCGAATTTTTCCCGGGAGAATTCCGGGTTGGGCGGCCGTTTTTCTTGCGCGTACGGAGAAGCGTCCCGCATCCGCCGCGATGGACTCGATCCTTTCCTGGGTCTCCGCCACTTTATAGTGGGGCTTTCGTTTATTTGAAGTATCGAGCCCGACGATGGTTTTTACGAACGCTAGATTTCTCGGCACGTAGGCAAAACTTGAGCGCCGAACTCCGCCGGAGGTCGAGAACCGAGTTTGGAATGCATTTTCAATCGTGGAGGAGTTCGCCCGAACCGTAACGAAGAGGTGAGAGCGAGTCTCCTTTACGATCGTGAATCCCGCGTCCCGGAGGCTAGTGAGCGCGTTTTCGTAATCGCGCGTAGAAGGCGCGGCCGCTGCGCGGATCTGCTCGGGGGTATAGGTCGTCCCAAACCGCGTCGCATTTTCCGCCAGGGTTGCGAGCGGAATTCGTTCCTTCAGCCCGATCACCAGATCGACTGATTCTTTTGCGTTAGCCGATTCTTCGGCGTGGGCTGGGTGAGAATAGATGGCGGCAGCCATCGCGAGTGCGAATGAAATCATCGAAACCTCCGTGTTAATCGGCGAAAAACTTCCAAGTTCTTCGCTCCCGTGAAAGCGGGGACCGAGTAAGTATGACCAGCCAAAAACCGATCGCAAGGGGGCGGTCGAAAATATTGAACGAGTGCTATGTAAAAAATACGAGAGGGTTTTTGTCGGTCTAAACTAACTCTATGTAAGAACTGGTAAACCGAGCGGCCACGAATGCCGTACCGCGGGAGGGAAAGAGTTAACGCATAATGGCAATCTCAGGTACGGTCCGGGAAATTCGCCCCGTCGGCACTAAAAAAACGAGGATTTCCCATGAAAAATGCCCTTATTTTACTCGCGCTATCTGCCCCATTCTTTTCGGCCCACGCGGCGACTTCCTACGGAAATGCCGAAATGGTCATGCTCGACCGAATGGAAGGACCTCGATGCGGTATTGATCCTTCCGAAGCCCGTCTATTCGGGTGAGCTGAATTGCCCTCCCGGTTATACGAAGAACTTCCCGATTAATCTCTCCGTGAAGACGAAGGCAAAACAGGTGATGCTCTATATCCCCGAGGCGCTCCGTTTTTCCTTCCCGAAATAACGTTACTTCCGGCGCTTACACGTCTCGAGGATCCGATTCTCCTTCGGCACCGAGACGACGTAATCGGCGTCGCTATTTAGCCCGTGCAGAAGAGTATCGTCGCTGAGGTCTCCGTAGTAGGAGACGTAGAATTTATTTTCGACGCACTTCCCGATCATACTCCAGTTCGTATCCTGGCGCCGGCCCTCGTCGTTTGCGACGAAACGACTCTCGAACGCGTCGGCGCCTTTTTCTTCGTACGCCAGGTAGTAGGTGACCCAGCGTTTCGTACGGGCTTCATCGATGATGACGAGCATGTCTCGGTGAACGCCCGCGACGGCGGGGCAGAAGTACCGACCTCGGAGCTTTGGGCACTGGTCGTTCGATGCGCGAGCGGGCGGGGACGATAGGAGCGTAGCGAGGAGCATGAGTAGGATCATTTTCCGACGTTAAGCACGAATCCCGGGAGATTCAAGTCCCGTCGCGGCTGGGTGGGGTCTTCGGAGCATTCGTCGGGGGTGAACGAGCGGCGGTCACTCGCCGAGCTCACTGGCCGTTTAATTCATCGCGAGGAGACTACCCTTACGTTTCGTCTTCGCTTCGTAAGCGAGGTAATTTTTCTCAAATTTAAAAACGTTCTTCTCGTAGATCTTCGAGGTTTTAGATTTTCGTTCGCGGCCCGCGCGGAAGTCGTCCGCGTTTCCCGGTCCGTTCTTATAGGCATAAAGAGCCATAGCTTCGTCACCGTGTTCGCGTTTCAGCATTTTTGCGAGGTAACGGACGCCGGCGCGAATATTCGTTTCAATATCGTGAGACCGGGGTACGCCCTTTCCCATTACTTCGGCCCATGCGTCGGGCATGAGTTGCATCAGTCCTTTAGCCCCGACTCCAGAAATTTCACTGACGTCGAATGTGCTTTCCGCACCGATCGTCCCGAGGACGAAAGTGGGAGTGATCGTGCTTCCTTTTTTCCGAGCGGCTCTTACTTCATCCAGTACGGCACGCGCAATCCGGCGGTTCGTCACCGTCTGCTTCCGAATACGATTTAAATAGGTGACGATTTCTTCGACCGCTTCGTCGATTACTGGAATTTCCTTCACGGCTTCAATTATTTTTGCCGCGTTTAAATTTTTTTCTACGTGGTCGAGCGGATTTACACGTGGGCAGTGATCACAAACTGCGCTTTTCGCTTCGTCCGAGTTTACCCGAAAGGTCTTAATCGCCTTAGCCCAGGTACCCTGGGGGCGCCCGGCTTTATCCTGTAATTTTTCGACGAGCTGATTCTTATCGTCGTAGAGTTCGAGCAGCCGGAGATCTTTATCTTGGTGGTAATAGACCCAGTATTCCTGTCCCACTTTAATATCGCTCGAGTGGATGGATTCGGGTATTGATCGAACTTTCATTTTTACGCCGTAATTCCCGGTCGGCATCAGCCAGCGTTCGAGGACGTCACCTTCGGTGCCTTCGGGGATGAGCGCTTGGATATTTCCTTTACCTTGGAATAGTGGATCGTCGCCCGATCGCCCGTTCATTGCGTGCGTGACTCGCAGGCTGCCCGCGACCCCTTGGGAGAGCTGGAGCAGAATCAGCGCGATAGCTGAATAGCGCGAGTTTTTTGCGAACGAGGAAAGGGCCATAGGACTCATTAAAGCAAAAGGGGGGCCGCTTTAATTTTGGGTGGGTGAGGGATTACGCGGAGGCCACGCGTTCTCGCTGTCTAAAGTTTAGACAGCTGCATCGTTCGCCGAGGCGGCCGAGAAACCCTTGTAAAAAAAGATGCAATGCGTTAAAACGATGCAACCCTTAAGGAACTTCTCTATGAAAAACTCCCTGAAAAAAGCTATTTTTGGTCTCGCTCTCTCCCTCTCGATCGCGGTCTCGGCCCACGCGAATTTATCGAATTCAAAGCTAGAAAAGGCGGCGGCCGAGGCAGTGATTCGCCGGTCATCCGATGCGAAATCCGAAGTGGCGCGTGAAATCGCGGCCCGGATTGCCGACACGACGGACGGACGGAATCCGCAGGGTTCGATCTCTCTCCCGCTGAAACGCGCCGAACTCCGCACTCTGATTCTCGACGGCGAGGTCGGAACCGAAGCGAGCGATGAAAAGACCGATGAATATGCGACTTACCGAATTCTAGTCAGCATCCCGACGAGCTATAACGTGCACCGGGCCCAAGAGAAGGGCACCCTGAACTTTACCGTGACTGCGACGGAAGCGACGACGACGAATGCGAAAGGGAAAGTCATCTCCCACCGCATTTCGACTTCTGAAGCGACGCTTTTCTCTGAGAAGTAATCTCTCGAGCAGCGATTTGCGCCAGCGTCGACCTCCGCCGTCCTCAGTGTCTAAGGTTTAGACAGGCGTCGAATGGCCTGACATTTTCCGTCGTTCGAAAAAAAGATCGACGCTTTCTGGTTTAAAAAACCGAATGATTCCCTCGAATCCATAACGGGCCGAAACTTGCTTTACCTAGGGGTAGGGTAGTGTTGCACGTTTTGATTCGGGGGAATCCTTATGACTAAGTTTTTAATGATTTTCGGGAGTGGTCTCATTGCGCTCTCGGGATGTAATGATACGGGATTTACGCCGGCGGCAAAAGTGAGCAACCTCACCCAAACGAATGGAAACCCGAATCCGGCGCCGAGCTGTAAAGTCACGGTGGGGACTTCGAAGAAAGACATCCGCATTCTTTTTATGCTCGATAACTCGGGTTCGACGAACACGACGGATCCGCAGCAGGAAATACGGGTTAAAACGATCCAGAAGTTTATTGCAGATTACGGCGCGAAAACGAACCTTACTTATTCGTTGGGTTATTTCTCGGGTTCGACCGCCACGATCTTCGATATGAATACGAGCCAGTTCAAGTCGCCCCTCGCGACGACTCCGGTTGGAAACTCGGGCCAGCTTTCGGTCGCCCTGGCGGCATACGATGCAATAAACCCGGAGGGTAACACTCCCTACCGAGCGGCTTTTTCGTCAATGAACGGAACGGTTACGGGCGGAGTCACGGGCGGCGGTAAGGAAGACTTCGCGGTGGTCTTTATGTCCGATGGCCAACCGACGGATATCGCGAACCCGGTAAACACGAATCTCATGGCACTGGTCGATAATCTGAAGAAGGCGGGATCGGGTAACGGCGGCGCCTTAACCCTCAGTACCGTTTATTTCGGACCGACTAACGACACGACTTCGATCGACCACCTTCAGTCGATGGCGACTCGAGGCGAGGGGCAGTTCGTAGATACGAATAAGCTCACGGCCGGAGGCCTCGTGATTAACGACATCATTAACGTTCCGGGGACCTGCGAATAAGGGCGAACTCCGTGCCAATTTCCTGAGTATCTTAACAATTCAAAGGCATTTCTACCGTCAGCGCGAAGCTAATCGGGGAGGAGATAAGAAAACCCCGTGTAAAATAAGGTGTTTTTAAAAATTGACGCACCGGATAGGTGTGATAAGATTTATTTACACTTGCGCTGAAGAGTTAAGCGGTACGTATGTTCACGGCGAAGTCACAAATCGGGCGGGAGAGGCCCAAGGAGTGATTCGACATGCCTGCGAATTCGGAAAACAAATTTGAAATCTTCGGGGACTATGTCCTTCTGAAGTTACTCGCGGCCGGGGGCATGGCCGAAGTATTCCTCGCGCGCCCGAGGAACCCGAATGCGAACGGTCGCATCGTCATCATTAAACGCATTCTGAAACAGATCGCGAACGATCCCGTCTTCATTAAGATGTTTCGCTCAGAAATTCGCGTGACCTTAGGATTTAACCATCCGAATACGATTCAGCTCCACGACTTCGGCGAGTTCGATTACCAGCCGTACATCGTGATGGAGTATATCGAGGGAAAGAGTCTGAAGGAGATCATGAATAAGTTCGGCGAAAAGGCCGAGCCAATTCCGGTCCCGACGGTTCTCGGTCTAATCTCGCAGGCGGCTTCGGGCCTGAGCTACGCCCATACTTACGAAAATACGGCGACCGGCGAATCGGTCCAAGCCATCCACCGCGATATCTCTCCGCATAATCTCCTCGTTTCCTACGACGGAAATCTGAAGGTGATCGATTTCGGCGTGGCGAAGGCAAAAAACCAATTAAACGAAACCCGCGCCGGCCAAATTAAGGGAAAAGCGGGATACCTTTCTCCCGAGCAACTCGGTGAAGAAGCGCTCGATGGCCGTTCCGACGTCTTTTCTCTCGGGATCGTCGCTTGGGAATTACTGACGAATCAACGACTGTTCCAACGCTCGGGCGACACCGAGATGAAAATCATGGAGCGGATTCAGAACTGCGAAAAGTACATCATTCCGCCGTCGACCTTTAATAAAGAAGTACCGCCCGAAGTGGATGAAGTGATTCTCCGGGCCCTCCAGAAAAATCGCGACGAGCGTTTCCTCAGCGCCGCGGCTTTTCAGACCGAACTCCGTACGGTCATGCGGAAGTGCTATCCTTACTATTCTTATTCGGATACGTCGCAAATCATGCGCGCACTTTTCGAAGTCGACATGGCTTTCGAGCGAATGGTGCTTCGCGAAGCGAACGACGCCGCTCAGGAAATTCTCGTGGCCGAACAGGAAGAGAAAACTCGAGTGGCCCAGGCCCAAGCTCAGGGTGGGGTATTCAGTAGTCTCCTGAAGGGATTCCGGAAACCGACGCACTTACCCGACGCGGTAGAGCTCCGCATGAATAAGCTCGAATCGGCCCTAAAGCAAAAGGCGGGCTTTCGCCACGCCTTCATGCTCGTCTTTTACGTCGTGTCGATTATTGGGATTAAGCTCGACGAGAAATATTCTCTGCTCGATCGATTCTTTCTTCCGGCGCAGGCCGATACGATCGTCGCCGAGATTTCGAAACGTCAGGAGCTCCAGCGCACGAAGGACGTCGTCGTCCGGCAGTCCCAGCTCGAAGCCCCCGCGGAGGTAGAATCGAATGAGGAAGTCGGCACGAGTGCGGAAACGCTTGCGGAAGAACCCGCCGTGGCTCTGCGTCCGGTCGCTCGCCCCGTCGTGAAAGCTCGCCCACTCGTTCGTTATCCACAACGTTTAACTGCTTCGGCGAAAAACGTAGGTAAAGCTCCGGTAGCGAACCGAGCGCCCGCATCGACCCGCGTCCCGGTTTCCCGTGCGCCCGCCTCGAAACTCGCGGCGAAAGGGAAGGGGCACGTCCCTGCGCCGACCGTAAAATCAAGGCTAATCGATAAAAAGAAAATCGGCCATTCCGTTCACTAGCGAACGGCCTACGCTTGCGAACGGCTAACTTTATCGGGCGGGGATCGTCATTTTTTCAGTTGTAGCCGATTCGCCCCGGACCGCGCTCCGTACGATATCTTGGACTGGGGTCGATTGAGCGGGCTTAACGTTCGCCCGAGGTTTTCCCGCCTTTTCTTTCGCGCCTGGGGTCCGGTCCGCGCAGATGGGGAGCTTTACTCCGTCGGCCGGAATACCTTTCAAGGTTCGGATAAATGATTTTTCTCCCGTATACACCTTTGAGCGCAAGAGAGTACTTTCTTGCTTTCGGTAACGGTCTCCGCAGCTCCCCCAGCCTAGATAAAGAAGTTGTGAGAACGCGTCGAGATCCTTCATTTGAGTGGAGTTACCGCCCGCACAATCGGAGTACCGAACGGATTTATCCGCACCGGCGAGGTAGGAGTTCACGTAGTATTCGAGTTGGACGATTTGCTTCTCGCGTCGGGACGGCGCTGGGCTTTTAGGGTAGAGCGCCTTAATTTTTTCCTCGTGCGTTTTCGATTCTCCGTAAAATTTTCCGAGGAGCTGGAAGATTCCGTAAGCCTTCGAAGTGGGATTATGGATATCGGGGTCGCCGCTTCCTTCGCCGCGCATCCGACGAAAAAGGAGTCGCGGATCAATTCCGAATTCATTCTCTGCTTTTAGAATCGCGTTGCGCACGCGGGGCAGCTGGAGAAAGTTCTTTCCGTAGATGTCCGCGATTTCCTGTTCATTCCAAGGCGAGTAACAAACGCCACTCCGCGCAGGAGCCGTAAAAAGGAGTCCGAGTGCTAAAAAACTGGCGAGGAGGAAAGTCATCATCCTTCCCTCAGTTTATCCGCGAAGGAGGTGCAGCGCCCGTAAAAAATTCTGTCCGAGAACCTTTTGGATTCGGGTTTCCGTCCATTTTCGATCGAGCATCCCCTGAATGAGCACAGGGAGCTCGAGGCAGGTTTCGAGTCCTTTCGGCGGGATGATCATCCCGTCCCAGTCACTCCCGAGCGATGCATAATCTTCCCCAACGACACGGATTACGTGGTCGAGGTGATCGAGGATCCGGTCGTGAGTGGTGCGGGCGAGGGGGAAGCAATTCGTGAGAAAGCTCGATTGGTACATGATGCCGACCGTTCCCCCCGAGTTCGCGACCGCTCGAAGTTGTTCATCATCGAGATTTCGCCAGTGGGGATAGTGTCCGGAAACGCCGGTGTGGCTCAC
>JANXTV010000246.1 GCA_025352185.1 Oligoflexia bacterium | reverse complement strand
CTTCGTGAAGGTCTCGGCCGATCCCGTGTCCGACGAACTCCCGGACGACGCTATAGCCAAAGCTCTCGGCGTGCGCCTGTACGGCATGCCCAATGTCGAATACCCGGTTCCCGGCCTTAGCCTCGGCGATTCCCTTTAACAGTGACTCGCGGGTGACCTGCATGAGCTTCTCTGCCGCCGGATTCACCTTCCCGACGCCCACGGTCCGAGCCGTATCGCCGTTCCAGCCGTTTTGGGTCACCCCGAAGTCGAGGCCGACGATATCTCCCTCTTTTAGAATCCGCTTTTTCGACGGGATCCCGTGCACGACCTCGTCGTTTACCGAGATGCAAACGCAGCCGGGGAACCCGTGGTAACCCTTAAAGGTCGGGATCACTCCGAGCTTCTTACACTCGGATTCGGCGTACTGATCAAGGTCCCAGGTCGAAACTCCCGGAGCCACCATTCGACACATTGCGTCAAGAATCTTGGCCGTCGTTAACCCGGCCACCCGCATGAGTTCAATTTCACGTTCAGACTTCAAGTTAACCATACGGACCGACCTACCTCGCGAACGCGCGGGAGAGAAACTGACCAAAAAACGATCGTTTCGGAAGCGAAGCGACTACTCGGGAATAAACCTGATCCATCGCCTTCGTCGCGTCGATCGGAAGGAGCTTTCCCTGCTGAGAATAGTATTGAATGAGGGGTGATGTTTGCGCGTGATACACCTTAAGGCGCTTTTCGATCACTTCGACGTTATCGTCGGCGCGCTGAATGACGGGATTTCCGCACTTATCGCAGACGCCATCCACCTTGGGCGGCGAAGTTTTCACATGGTACATCGTCGCGCAGCTCGAGCAGGTTCGGCGACCGCTCAGGCGACCGACGAGCTCGCCGTCTTGAATTTGGAACTCGATCACGCGGTCGACGCGAAGTCCTTTTTCGGAAAGCATTTGATCGAGAGACTCGGCTTGGGAAATCGTACGGGGAAACCCATCGAGGATGAATCCCTTTAGACAATCCGAATTCTTGATCCGCTCGCGAATCATTCCCACAACGACGGCATCGGGTACGAGATTCCCCTGATCCATCATTTTTTTTGCGGCAATTCCGAGTTCAGTTCCCTGAGCAATATTCGCTCGGAGCATGTCTCCCGTCGAGAGCTGGGGCCACGACTTTTCCGCCGTGAGCCGTTTCGCTTGCGTACCTTTTCCGGAGCCAGGCGGCCCCAGGAAGATCAGGATCATGTGTAAGCCTGTCTGCCCTTCAGTCGGGTGTGCTTCATGAAACCTTCGTAGTTCCGAGTGAGGAGGAACGTCTCAATCTGCGCGACGGTATCGAGCGCGACCCCGACCAAGATCAGAACGCTCGTCCCACCGAAGTAGAACGGAACCTTAAGGGACTGTGTGAAGATCGTGGGGAGAACGCAAATCGTAGCGATGTAGATAGCACCACCGAGCGTGATACGCCCGAGGACGTAATCAATATACTGAGCGGTTGCCTCGCCCGGACGAATTCCGGGAACGAATCCACCATTCTTTTTTAGGTTTTCCGCGACGTCATCGGTTTTAAATACGACCGCCGTGTAGAAGTACGCGAAGAAGATGATCAAGCTGACGAACGCGATTTCGTAGAGCATCGCTCCCGGAGTCAGTTGCTGGGTGATCTTCTGGAGCCAGGTTACGTGCGAGAATGCCGCAAACGTTGCCGGGAACATGAGAAGCGAAGAAGCGAAAATCGGAGGAATCACTCCGGAAACGTTCACCTTCAGGGGAAGGAACGTATTCTGTCCGCCGTAAACTTTCCGGCCGATCACGCGTTTCGCGTACTGAATCGGAATCCGACGAGCGCCGCGCTCGACGAAGATGATCGCGTAAAACGTCACGAGAATAATGCCGACGATCAGCAGGATTTTAAAGAAGCTGAGTTCGCCCGAACGGTAGAGCGAGAAAGCGCTGCCAATCCCATTGGGAATTCGAGCCGCGATACCGGCATAAATCAGAACCGAAGTTCCGTTTCCGATCCCGCGCTCCGACATCTGCTCGCCGATCCACATGAGGAAGAGAGTACCCGCGGTGAGCGTAATCACGGTCATCACGACGAAGGTCATGCCGGGATTCAGAACGACGGAAGGGTTCGAGTAGTTTTGAAGCTGAGTCGCGATTCCCGTTCCCTGGATAATCGAAAGGAGAACGGCGCCGTAGCGAGTGTACTGCGTGATTTTTTTCCGTCCCTGTTCGCCCTCTTTTTGGAGCTCATGGAAGTACGGAACCACCACGGTGAGGAGCTGGAAAATAATCGAAGACGAGATGTAAGGCATGATTCCCAGAGCGAAAACCGAGAATCGCTCGAGCGCCCCGCCGGAGAAAAGATTGAAGAATCCGAAGATCGTCCCCTGCATGCTTTCGAAGACTTGCTTCAGGGCGGCGCCGTCCACTCCGGGAGTCGGGATGTGCACTCCGAGGCGGTAAATGGCCAACATGACGATGGTGAAAACGATCCGTTTTCTTAATTCTTCGATTTTAATGAGCCCAGCGATTCCGGACATGCGGAAGTTCCTCTGATTCTTAATGATTCTGAAGTTGGAAGGCTGAAAAAGACACTGGGCGATCTACCTGTTTGGGAGACCGCCCAGACTTACTTATATGACCCGAACTTATTTGAAGACGAAAGCGTTATTTTGCCGCTTTAGCGGTCTTCGACTTCTTAACGCGCTTCTTGCCTTCAGGGATTGGGATCATCTCCACTTTTCCGCCGGCTTTCGTGATTTTTTCGAGTGCTGCACCGGATACGCGGTGGGCTTTTATCGTGAACGCAGTGGTCACGTCACCGGTCGCCAGGATCGTCAGGCGGTCAAACCGGCCTTTTACAATTCCGCGCTCCGAAAGGGTTTCCAGGGAAACCACTTTTACGGACTTATCAAGCAGAGCGAGGTCCGACAGATTTACGACGACATTCGAGCGGCGGTGGATGTTCGTGAACCCCTTTTTCGGGAGTCGACGATACATCGGGGTCTGGCCCCCTTCGAAACCGGGGCGAACGTGTCCACCGGTACGGGCAAGCTGACCTTTATCCCCTTTACCAGAGGTCTGTCCGAGTCCGGATCCGGATCCGCGTCCTAAACGCTTTGGTTTTTGGGTTGCGCCGGGATGAGCTTTAATCGTGTTCAGTCTTAACATCGGGGATCTACTTTCTGTTTGCTAACGCTTGGCGAAGGCCTCTTCACCGCACTCGCAGGTTTTCGTCGTGAATCGACGTTTTAAATGTCCGAGATCGCGAATTAACGCGTTTCGGCAACGATGTCCACTAAGTGGAGCACTTTTTTAATCATTCCGCGTACAGACGAGGTGTTTTCGAGGGTCACGACTTGTTCGCGACGCTTCAGTCCGAGTCCGTTAATGCACGCGCGTTGATTCGGAGGGCAAGCGATCGTGCCTTTTGCAAGGCGGATCGTGATCGTCCGTTTCGATCCGACAGCTTTTTTAGGCTTCGCCGCGACAGCAGTCTTAGCAGTGGCCGGCTTCTTTTTAGTTTCAGTCATGACTCATTCCACCCTTATTCCATGATTTCAGCGACGGTCTTACCGCGGGCTGCGGCGATTTCGCTGAACTGACGGAGTTGCTTAAGTGCATCGAAAGTCGCACGAACCACGTTGTGTGGGTTGTCGCGCTTGATCGACTTCGTCAAAATGTTTTGAATTCCGGCAACTTCAAGAATTGCGCGGATCGAAGAACTCGCAATGATCCCCGTTCCTTCCGGAGCCGGCTTCATGAGGACGCGGCTAGCGCCCCACTGTCCCGTTACTTCGTGAGGAATCGAGGTTCCGGTCATCGAGACCTTCATCAGATTCTTCTTTGCTTGCTTGCCGGCTTTCTTGATTGCTTCGGGAACTTCCCCAGCTTTTCCAAGACCTACGCCGACTTGACCTTTTTTATCACCGACCACGACGATCGCAGCGAAGCTGAACCGGCGTCCGCCCTTAACCACTTTTGCGCAGCGGTTAATGTGGATCACTTTATCTTCAAATTCGGAATCTTCGCGAGGGCCGCCTTGTTGACCGAATGCCATTTAGAATTTCTCCGTAATATTCATTTTAGAACTTCAGTCCACCTTCACGTGCGCCATCGGCTAATGCCTTGATACGTCCGTGATAGAGGTAACCACTGCGGTCGAATACGATCGCATTAATTTTCTTAGCCAGCGCCTTCTTCGCGAGAAGGTTACCGACCGCCTTAGCTCCTTCAGCACTGCTCGGAGACTTTACATTAAGACCTTCATCGAGAGTCGATGCCGAAACCAGCGTAACTCCCTTAAGATCATCAATGAGCTGGGCGTACATGTTCGCATTCGAGCGGAATACGGAGAGACGCGGCTGAGCCGAAGTCCCTTCGATTTTCGCGCGAATCCGCTTTTTACGCTTTGCCCGGACCTGAACTTTTGGATTGGTCTTCCGACCCACTTTAGTTGCCATAAATTACTTAGCTCCCGCAGCCTTACCCTGCTTACGGATAATGTGCTCGTTCGTGTACTTGATCCCTTTACCTTGATACGGCTCAGGTGGGCGGAACCCGCGAACTTTCGCGGCCACGAGTCCCAGCATCGCTTTATCGGCGCCGCTCAGAACCAGATGGGTGTTTCCTTCAACCTTTACGGCAATTCCGGCCGGAAGTTCGTATTCAATTTGGTGAGAGAATCCCACGCTCATCGAAAGAACCTGACCTTTAGCGGTTGCACGGTATCCAACTCCGACGATGTCGAGCTCTTTCGTGAATCCTGCCGATACGCCGTGAACCATATTATGGATCAGGGTACGGGTGAGGCCCCAGAGAGCTGCGGACTTCGAAGAAACTTCCGGCTGTGGAGAGACGGTGATGACGTCTTTATCCAATTTCGCCGAAACACCGCGGGCGAGTTTATGAGAAAGCTTCCCTTTCGGGCCTTCCACTTTCACTACGCCGTCTGCAATCGAAACTTTAACACCAGCGCCGACTTTAATCGGCTGTTTACCAACGCGCGACATTTTACCAGACCTCGCAAAGAATCTCGCCGCCGATTTTAGCTTGGCGTGCCTTCGAACCGGTCATGACTCCCTTAGAAGTCGAAACGATTGCGATGCCCGCGCCGCTGAGCGGACGAGGAAAGGATTCGTAGCCAGAGTAACGACGGAGTCCGGGACGCGAAATCCGGCGAATGCCTTGGATTACGGGTGCGCCTTCTTCAGCGTACTTTAAATAAACTTTGATTACCGGAATGCCTTCGTCACGGGAAAGGCGGAAGTTCTTAACGTAACCTTCCTCTTTCAAGACGCGAACGATGTTGGCTTTCACACGGGAAGCCGGAATTTCGACTTTCTCGTGGCCTTCAGCGGTCGCGTTCCGGATTCTGGTTAAGAGATCTGCGATAGGATCAGTCATGCTCATAAGTATAATCCCCGATTACTTTCTAAACGGCATTCCAAGTTCGGCCAGGAGCGCGCGAGCTTTTTCGTTATTAGTTGCCGTGGTCGTGATGGTGATCGTCATCCCGCGGATTTTTTCTACTTTATCGTAGTTAATTTCCGGGAAGATGATCTGTTCGCGAAGACCTAAGGAATAGTTCCCGCGACCGTCGAACGACTTAGGGCTAAGACCTTTAAAGTCACGAACCCGAGGGAGCGCGACGTTAATTAAACGGTCAAAAAATTCGTACATCCGCGCGCGGCGCAGAGTCACCATCACACCGACCGCGTTACCTTCACGAACCTTAAAGGTCGCGATGGCTTTACGGGAGCGAGTGAGTACGGCTTTTTGTCCGGTGATCGCCATGATTTCATCTAAAGCGCTATCGAGAACCTTTGGGTTCGCAACCGCGTCTTTAATCGCGCAGTTTACGACAATCTTCGCCAGGCGAGGAATCGCCATCGGGTTCTTGTCGTTAAACTGCTTCATGAGCGCCGGAACGGCTTCCTTCTTATAGAGAATCTCTAATCGAGGAGCTGCTTCGCCGGAAACTTTGGTTTCACCAGCTGAGGCAATGCGAACGCCTTGGCCAGATTCGCCAGCTTTCTTCTTCTTGCCTTCGCCAGCCTTCTTATTCTTTTCGGCCTTGGCGGCTTTCTCTGCTTTTGCTGCAGAATCGTCTTTTTTGTCGGTATCGTTAGCCACGTTTTTCTTCCTCTCTAAACTGAACCACGAATCTCCGAAGTGGAGGTTCGCTTGCAGCTGCCTCTCCCCTTACAGAACCTCTGGGGCGAGGGAGATAATTTTAGTAAACTGTTTAGCACGAAGTTCCCGAGCCACTGGCCCGAAGATCCGCGTACCGATGGGTTCGTTTTGAGCGTTAATCAAAACGGCCTAATTTGTGTCGAAACGAATGTAGCTACCGTCGTGTCGGTTCGTTTCCTTACGGGTGCGAACGATAACGGCTTTTACGACGTCACCTTTCTTCACTTTTCCGTTCGGCACGGCTTCTTTAACCGTAACTACAATCACATCACCGAGCGTTGCATAACGACGGCGAGTTCCACCCAAAACTTTAATACACATCACCGAACGGGCACCGGAATTATCGGCCACATCGAGTCGTGTCGTACTCTGAATCATAAGATTCTTCCCTTCCCGAACTAAACGTTAGCTTCGGCGGTTTGGACCGCACGGCGAACGATTTTTTGGAGCGCCCAACGCTTATCGCGGCTGAGCGGACGGCTTTCGATGATCGTTACGATATCGCCCATCTTTGCATCATTTTTTTCATCGTGAGCCTTAAACCGGCGCGACTTCGTGATGAACTTTGCGTACATCTCGTGTTTCACGCGGCGCTGGATTTCAACGACGATCGTCTTCTGCATTTTATTGCTGACGACGGAACCGGTAAGTTCCTTACGACGCTGGAGACCGACGACGGCCGGAGCTGCGATCTTCGCAGGCTTCGGAGCCTTCGGTGCCCGAGGCGCCTTTGCCGGAGCTTCAGCTTTAACGGAGGTTTTCTTTTTCGTTTCGGTAGCCATTACTTCTTC
>JANXTV010000381.1 GCA_025352185.1 Oligoflexia bacterium | reverse complement strand
TCGGGCATGCCGACTGCTTCGATGCGCTCACGGAAAGTACGTACCGACTTTCCCTGTCCGTCTTCATCCGGGCCGAGTTCTTTTTTAATCGCCTTCAGCTGCTCACGCAGAAAGAATTCCCTCTGCATTTTAGTGAGCTTCGTATCGACATCGTTATGGATTCGCTTTTGGACGTCGGCGACGTCTTGTTCACGGCGTAGGTGGGAGTTCAATTTTTCGAAACGTGCGCGAACCGAAATCGTTTCGAGGAAATCCTGGGCTTCCGGTTTTGGAAGCGCGAGTGAAAATGCGACTAAATCCGCGACCGTACCGGGTCCCGGCGCATTAATCATCGCGAGGCGCATTTCGTCGGTAAAGAATGGATTGGTTTCAGAAAGTTTTTTTACGTGCGAAACGACCGACCGAGTGAGGGCGTCCATCTCGGTAGATTTCTCTACGACGTCTTCTAGGTATTCAGGTTCAACGACGAGGTGGGGGTGATCCGAGAAAATTTTCTTGATCCGAAACCGCTTCATACTGTGGAGAAGAAGATTCACACTTCCGTCGGGCATCTTCAGACGCTTGAGTACCTTGGCCACGATCCCTACCGAATAGAGGGCGCTCACGGGCAGGTCTTCCCGAAGCTCTTCCTCCCGAGTGAGAACGATACCGATCACGCGATTTCGCTGAAGGACTTCTTCCGTCGTAGCTACGTAACGAGGAAGGTTCACGAGGAGGGGCGCCATGAGGGACGGAAAGATAATCGAAGAATTTACGGGGAGAACGTAGAGACTCGGCGGAAGGGTATTTTCCGTCAGGGCGAGCGCGGAATCCGAGGTCAGGGGTTCGTGGGAGATTTCTTTCGAGGTGTCGTCCATGGTGGTTTCCTCCCCCATTTATAGGGGTCCCACTCAAGATGGAGCCGAATTTCCGGATGGCAAGGCACTCATTTAAAAGAGGTGTAATTCCTAGATCTTATTCCGGAATATCTTCGGCATGGGAGGCTGCGCTATTTCCCTCGTCCTCAGATTCGCTCACCGCGGGCTTCGTCACGAGACGCGCCGCCGAAAGGGCCTTCGGCTTCGCTTTCGCCTTAAGCGCGGGCTTCGCCACCGCCTTCGGTGCGAGTTCGGCCAGGAGGGCGCTGCCGCCCTTCAGATCGAGAATAATCCGCGTCGGCGAAGTGAGTTCAAACACTTCCACCGGTACGGCCGCCCGGAGGTGAAGCGCGAAGGTCCACGAATCTTCCTCGATTTTCGGAAAGAGTTCGACGTGACTGACGAGCGGGCTCTTCTTAAAATCCTCCGCTACTTTCTTCGCGTTAAACCCGAGCTTCGGACTCCCAAAGAGCGTAACGATAATGCGTCGCTGTTCGGGTTCCATCGCGGCTTGGAAATAGGGTGCCCGCTCGGCTTCGAGATCGATCACGATCCTCTCAAAATTTCCGTTTAAGGCGCGGCGGATATTCCTTACCATTCCCGCCCGCGTTTCGCGGTCACCGCCGGAGATCACGCCTTCTTTAAGGTAACTTTCCGTTTTCTTCGGGAGGGCTTCGCGCACTTGATTCGGGTCAAGCGCCGCACCGGCCGTCGCCCCCGCAAATAAAGTCATTCCGAGTACGATCGCTGCCTTTAAGGTGGAATTTTTCATCGCTTCACTTCCTTCTTTTCTTCGAGTTCCAGTACCAGAGACTCCCGAGGATCGCGCCAATCACGAGGAGTATCGGTTTGAAACCGGCATCCTTTTTCTTATCGGAAAGGGCCGGCGTTAAATTCTCATCCTTCACCGGACGGATTTCCGTGATCCCGCCGTTTGCCTTCGACGAAAGTAAAGGCTCTCCCGCTACTTTCACCGGGGAATTCGAGGGTTTTACATCCGTAGGTTCGGCGGACTGAGTTTTTACTATTTCCCGTAAACTTTCGAGGGAGACCTGAGCGAGTTTTCCCGAAGGCGTATTCTCATTCCGAAGCGCCGGATGAAGCGAGGATCCGATGCCCGGTCCACGCAAATATTCTTTTCCGTCGGCGCCTCTCTCGACGTTAAATTTTCCCATCATCATGCCCATTACTGGGAACGCGTGGTCACCCGCTTCGCTTCCCTCGCCAAGCATCACTACGATATCTTCACCGGCCGAAAAATGGGCGGTACCGCTGACCTGAAGGGACACTCCGTCTTTCTCGCCTCCGAGCTCACGGATGCGGACGGGGGAACCCGCTTTCGGTTTCCCCTTAATTCCCTCACTCACTTCTACTTCATAGTACGTAAAGAGGTGTTTCGACCCGTCGGGGAGGGTTGTCCACTGGGTCTCGGTTTTCCCCACCTTCCCCCGGACGATTTGCGACGCTGCCCTCACCGTATCCGGAAAGGGTTGCTCGTAGAAACTCGAAGCGTGGGTGCTTCCCGCGAGGAGGAGCAGAGGCAGAGCGGTGTGGAAACGCATCTCCCCCAGTTTAACCGAAATAGAGAATTTATCGAATTATCGCTGCGAGACGGAGAACCATTTCGCGAGGGGATCATCACTCAGCGGATTATCGAGGCTCGAACTTCCCCGCTTTAACATGAGGACCGCGAGTAAAATTCCGACGGCCACCGGCCAGATCATTTTTTTTACCTTACCCATAAATCCCCCCGGATTATCGACCCATAACGCAATGCGTTTTACCGGATCTATCGCAGAATGTCAATATTATAGGTATTTGAAATAATTAGGTTTTTTATCTTATACGTCGATC
>JANXTV010000325.1 GCA_025352185.1 Oligoflexia bacterium | reverse complement strand
CCGGAAAGCAGTCGAAACGATTAGGAATTCATCAGGAGGGGAGAAATACCGAGCCGCCGGAGTTTTACTCCCCGCATTAACGGGATTGGATCCAGGTGATTCGGGGTGAATACGACGCGTCGGCGTCGCCCCGCACGCGGACCGAAAACTCATCTTCGGAGAGTAAAACGAGTCCGTAGTTTATTCCTCGGCCCTTCACCGTATTCACGATCCAATTCGTCACGTCAAATCGCAACGTCGTATAGGCCTCCCGCGCCGACGGGGTCGAGACCGTTCCGGTCACACATTCGGACGTCTCGTAATCCGAGCCGTCCTTATTCCATCCGCCCGAAGTTCCCATCGGGTAAGCGGTTCTCCACGTTGCGAGCATCATCCAATTTTTTGTGACGGGACAGAGCCGGAGGGTGGTCGCCGCCGCCGTCGCGTTTTCTCCCGAATCGAGCGTCACCTGGACTTCGACCTTCCGGTTGTCGCCGAGCGAGATATCGCCGACTTTTCCGCCGAGGTTTTCAAACCGCATGAGCAGTCGACCCGACGAAGAAATCAGGTAAGTCGACTGCGTAAAGGTTGCCTTATTTCCCCCGTCGTTTACATCGGGTGAAATCCACTTCACTCCGTCGAGGGAGTAGGTCTGGGGTTCGTTCACCCGTTTTCCATTTCCGAGCTCCAACCCGCATCCAGAAAGGACGGTGGTGAGGGCGATCAGGAGAGTGAGAGAGCGTTGATTCTTAGCGATTCTATTTTTTTCGGTGTTCATAAAAGTCTCGATTTCCGTTTTTTTAGAAGTAAAAGCTGACGGTTGCGGCCACGTTTCCTTGTGCGACGCCGGGACCCATCAAATCTCCAAGTGAATCGAAGCTCGCGTCCTGAGTCGCATTCATTAAGAATCGACCGGTGAGACCGAGCGAGAAATTTTTAGCCGAGTACTGGATTTCGGGTCCGCCCGATACCAGTCGATAGCGGCCTGGATCGTAGGTGAAGGCGCCGCCCTTCACTCGGTAATAGTCACCCAGATTCACCTCGACGAATCCACCGATGCGGAACGGACCGACGAGGGCGGCCGGGTGTGTACTCACCGAAATGACGTCGCCGTACTCGTAAGTGTAGTCGATATTACCGATCTTCTGTTTCGAATCCCCGGAGGCGGTATAGCCCAGAAAGTTTTCGATGGAGAAGTTCGAAAGATCCTTTTTCATCGAAATTCCGGCGGTGAGGGCATCTCGACCATACTGTGAGTTTTTTAATTCTTCCGCCGAAAGGGTATTCAGGGAGGCAACTCCCCAGATCCCGATATCGAAACCCCTGGCGGACCAGACGCGGCCGCGGGCCGAAAGCGATAGGGGGCCCATGAGGGTACCGGTGGGTCGCTGGATGAGCGAAGCTTCGATACCGATCCCGACGGGAGTGGTATCGCTGCCGAACGGATAGAGGTCCGAACGGAGCACGTGCATCGCTTCAACCGGAAACTGGGTCACGTTTTTAGGCGAGCGGTAATTCCGGTAAGAGTAACTGAACTCGGACGGATTTTTTATTCGCGCGGTTTCGGGGATGGGGTAGCGGTCTACTTCCGCGGACGCCCCACCGCCGGTCGCGTCGGCCGTACGGAGAGATTCTTCCGGAATTTGCTTAGCGACCGTCCGTTTCACGGAATCGAAACTTGCGTCGGGAGTGGTGATCGCGAGAGTGATACTCGAGACGACCGATTCGTCCTCACGCACGCTTTCGGGTAGACTGCGGTGGAGTGCTTCGTGGATGTGGAGCGCGACGAGCTGATCGCGGTCGAGCTTTTCGGCGACGGGAAAAAAGCGGGTCGCCGCATGGGGTTCGGCGAACGTGCGGGCGTAGACCCGGCCTTTCATATCCGCGTGGAACGCGCCCTGGTCGGTGGTTTCTAGCGCGGAAGAGTCCTTTTTCGTTAAGTAGAGCTTACTTTTCTCCAGTTCGGGGAGCAGGGTCCCGAGGCCCGAAACTCCCGGCACCGAGAGGGATTTTACGAGGGCCACGGCATCCTTGCGGGCTTCGAGGATCGGCCCTTTCGTCACTTCGGTCGACCCTTCGAGATCACTCCCTTCGTCACCATTCCCGACTTTCGTGACGGCACCGGCCGGGCCGATGTGAGTCAGAATCAGGACTAGAGATAGAACAATTTTTACGGGCGAATGATTTTTCATAACGGCTTTCTTTCGGTTTCGGAGAGACGGAATAGCGCCGTCTCGAGGTGGTAAACTTCGGTTTTTTTCTTAGGGTCCGCCCGGTCGAGGCGGGTCGCGAGTCGATCGAGGAAATCGTGAATCTCTTTCTTTAAGGCGGGGATCTGCGCGGGGTCGACGGCGAAGCTAATCCCCGCGATATCGCGTTCCTCTACGGCCTGGGTCTCGAGCGCAGTTTTCGCCTTCTCGAGAATCTGGCCGTGAAACTTCCGTACGGCGGCACTCGGTACTCCCTCGGGGGCCAGGACGAAATCCGGCGTCACCCGAATCTTCCCGTTCGCCCGTTCAATCAGTCCCACGCGAAAGAGCCGATCGATTGCGAGTTTCGCGTCGGTCGCCGAGATCCCTAATCGCTTCGCGATAAAGGCCGTCTCAAATCGGAACCCGCGAGTTTCGGCGAGATTAATGATCGCGAAGCAAAACCAGTCGGAAACGAGGTGGAAGAAATCCTGGGAGAGTTGCTTACGTTCGAGATCACTACCCGCGGTGTCCCGGGGAAGGGTGACACCCGCGCGGATAGCGATCTCCTGCTTAATCATCGAGAAGAAGAGGTCGGATTCTTCGGGTGAGTGGCCGAGCGCACTCGAGATCTTTATCGCGTTTTTAAAAGTGAGTTTCCGTTTTCCGCTCATCACTTCGGAGAGTTCTCCCGGCGAGACCCCGAGCGCTCCGGCGAAGGCGCGCAGCGAATACCGGGGATTTCGCTGGGTGCGCTTCCGAAGCTCTTCGGCGAGGAACTGGGCAGTGGGTGGATGGCTCTCGGTTAACATACGGCGGGTTTAGCGCGGGAATTCGGATTCGTAAATAGAAAATGGAACATACTGATCCAGGTTTGGAACACTTGGTTCCGGCGCTTAGGGGTCTTCACCGGTCTCCCGCGGGCCTAGAAATAGAAACGGCCACCCCGGGGAGGGCGGCCGTTTTTATTTTCTTACGTAACCTCGAAGACTTACTTCGCAATCCCAAACAGCGTAATCCGGAAAGTGAGCGCCGCTCCGCCCTTAATCGTTTCGCCCGCACCTTTATCGCCGTACGCGGTATCGGAGGGGCAGGTAATCTTATAGGCCGATCCGACCGCCATTTTCGGGATCGCGATCTTCCAGCACGGGATTAAATCGCCGAGTGGGAACGTCGCCGTATCGTCCGAGGTCGTGCTCTCTTCGATGAGTTTTCCTTCGCGGTCGGTGAGGTAGTATCCCACCGTCACGGTGTCCTTAACGGTCGGATAGTTCTTCGTATCCGAGATGAAAATCGGGCGAACTACGATTCCTTCGCCCGTCACTTCCGCGCCTTTTTCCTTCGCCATTTTCGCGAGGTATTCCGCCGAGAGCTTTTTCTCTTCGGCTAAACCGTCCCGTACGCGAGTAGGCTCGCCCGCATGCGTAGCCGTAACTGAGAGAGCCACCAGAGAAAGGGCAAGAATCATCTTCATAAATACTCCTGAAGGTTAGGGACTTAAACTTTACTGAAAACGAGGCTGGCGTTCGAGCCGCCGAAGCCGAACGAATTCGAAATCGCGTAGCGTACCGGCTTCGAAACTGCCGCACCGAGAGTGAAGTTAATCCCGAGCGCTGCGCATGCGGGATCGAGCGTATGCACGTTCATCGTCGGTGGGATTTTTCCCTCTTTAATCGCCATAATCGAGAAGAGTCCCTCGAGGGCGCCGGCCGCGCCGAGAAGGTGCCCGGTCATCGATTTCGTCGAGCTCACATTCGCGCGCTTTAGATCGATGCGTTTCGCGATCGCGCGCGCTTCTTCCGTATCGCCGGCCGGGGTCGAGGTCCCGTGTGAGTTCACGTAATCGAGATCGCTCCCATTAATTCCGGCATCGCGGAGGGCGGCGTCCATCGCGCGACCGCCGCCTTCACCCTCTACCGAAGGCGAAGTGATATGGTAGGCGTCGGCGGAAAGGCCGTATCCGAGGACTTCTCCGTAAACTTTAGCTCCGCGTTTTTTCGCGTGTTCATATTCTTCGAGCACGAGCACGGCCGCGCCTTCGCCCATGACGAAACCGTCGCGGTCCTGATCGTAAGGGCGAGAAGCCGTGGCGGGGGATTCATTTCGTGTGGAAAGGGCGCGCATCGCCGCGAATCCACCAATTCCTAATTTACAAACGACGGCTTCACTCCCACCCGCGAGCATGATGTCGGCATCGCCGCGGCGGATTTGAAAGAGGGCTTCGCCAATCGAATGGGCGCTCGACGTACACGCCGTCGTGTTACAGAGATTCGGACCCTTTAAGTCGAGAAGGATGGAAACCATTCCGGCCGCGAGATTCGGAATCGACTGGGTAATGAAAAATGGAGTGATGCGTTTATAACCTTTTTCGAGGAACGCATTATGGACTTCTTCGATTTCGGGAAGTCCGCCCATGCCGACGCCGATATTCACGCCCATCCGGGTGGGATCAATTTTCGAGCGTAAGGCATCGAGGCCCGAATCGGCGTAAGCCTCGAGGCCCGCGGCCATTCCGAGGTGGGAGAAGCGCCCGATCTTTCGCGCTTCCTTAGGATTCGCGACGATTGTGATCGGCGGTTCGGGAGGGTTCGCGAGCGGACGGGGTTGTAGGGGAGAAGGAATCGGTTTCGTAACGTCGAAACCTTTCACTTCTCCCGCAATTTGGACCGTGCAGTCAGTCGGATCAAAATGCGTGATCCGGTCGATACCTGATCGCCCTTCGAGTGCGTTCGTCCAGGTTTCTCCGGCAGTGAGTCCCAGGGGGCTGACCGCTCCGATTCCCGTTACGACAACTCGACGTGAGTGGCGATAGGTAGACATTCGAAGTCTTAGTTATTCGCTTTCGAAGTGATGTACTTCACGACGTCGCCGACCGTCTTCATTTTTTCGGCATCTTCGTCCGGAATGTCGAGGTCGAACTCTTCTTCCATCGTCATGACGAGTTCCACGATGTCGAGGCTGTCCGCACCGAGGTCATCGATGAACGACGCCGTTTGCGAAACTTTCGTTGCGTCGACGGCTAATTGGTCGACGATGATGGAACGAACTCTTTCTTCAATCGAAGCAGTCATGGGACTTTCTTTCCTTTAGTTAAATAAAATCAAATATACATCCCGCCGTTCACCCCGAGCACTTGGCCCGTAATGTAACGAGCGCCCGGTGAAGCGAGAAACCGAACGGCTTCTGAAACATCATCGGGGCTTCCGAAACTACCTAGCGGAATGCCCCGGAGAATTGCCTCTTTTTGCGCCTCCGTCAAGGCTCCCGTCATGTCGGTAGCGATGTAGCCCGGTGCGACGACATTACAACGAATGTTCCTGGACGCGAGTTCCTTCGCGACCGATTTCGCAAACCCGATTAATCCGGCTTTGGCTGCGGCATATGCCGACTGACCGGCATTCCCCATTTCGCCCACCACGGACGAAATCAGGATCACGGATCCCGATCGGGCCTTCATCATTCCGCGTGACGCAGCGCGTACACAGTAGATGGCGCCCTTCAAATCCACATCGAGTGTTCGGTCGAGGTCCTCGTCCTTCATGCGCATCAGGAGGGCATCGATGGTGATGCCGGCGTTCGCGACTAAAACCGCGATCGGACCGTGGGCCTTCGACAGCTCCTCCAGCGACGCATCCACTTCCGCAGACTTCGAAACATCGAATTTCGCGAGCACCGCACTCCCGCCGGATTTTTCAATCTCCGTTTTAAGTTCGAGCGCCTTCGCTTCGTTCGAAGCGAAGTTTAGGGCCACGAGGTATCCATCTTTTGCGAGCGTCTTTGCGATCGCCGCTCCGAGTCCTCGCGAAGCTCCCGTAACGAGGGCTAACTTTTTTCCTTCACTCATCCGGTACTCCATTCAGAAAGGGTTTTCGAATCCGAGATTCCCGAACAGGTGAAGGCCGCGCCTTCGATTCCGCCCGCGATGCGTTTCGCGAGGCCTTGTAGGACTTTCCCCGGACCGAATTCGACGGCCTGGGTATGCCCGCGGGCGATGAGCGCGGCCACGCTCTGTTTCCACTGAACGGTATGGTCGACCTGGTCGACGAGGAGTTCGAAAATGACGGAAGCCTCCGACGTGAGTTTCGCCGTGCGGTTCGGAACGTACGGGAAACGGAGGGCTTTTGGAGTTTCGGCCGCGGTCGCCGCGCTAAAGAGTTCACTCATTTTATCTCGGGCGGGCGCCATGAGTGCGCAGTGAAAGGGCGCCGATACGGAGAGGGGAATGACCTTACCCGCAAAGATTCCCGCTTTAATGAGCGCGATCGCTTCCGCGACGGCGTCCACCGATCCCGCGATTACCGTCTGCCCGGGAGCATTATAGTTTGCGGGCGAGAGCACGCAGTCTACCGAGACGTCCGTGCGTTCACCGCTCGAGCGTTTCGCTTTCGCCGCATCGATTCCGGCCGCGCAGAGCGCGGCAATCACTTCGTCTTCCATCCCCATGACCGCGGCCATCGATCCCTGGCCCGGCGGAACTGCGAGTTGCATCGCCCGTCCGCGTTCGCGGACCCAGCGGGCGGCGGACGCGAGCGGGAAGGCGCCGGCGGCGACGAGTGCCGAATATTCACCGAGGCTGTGTCCAGCCACCGCGGAAGGGACGAATCCGCGCTCGGTCTCGGCCACTCGAAACGCGGCAACCGAAGCGGTGAGGAGTGCGGGCTGAGTATTTTCAGTAAGGAGGAGGTCGCTTTCGGGACCCTCGAAGCAGAGGCGGCGCAGGTGGAGGGAAGTCGCGTCGCTCGCTTCCTCGAAGAGTTCACGCACGACTCTAAAGTTATCGTAGAGGTCCTTCGCCATACCCACGTGCTGGGAACCCTGACCGGGGAAAAATGCGATGGGTTTCAATTTAAGCGCTTCACTCATTTTAGACCTCCACTCCGCTAATAAACGACGACCGCCGCCCCCGCCGTAATTCCCGCGCCGAAAACCGGGACGAGGATACGCTGACCGCGTTTTATTTTTCCGTCCCGTATGCCCTGATCGAGGGCGGTCGGGACGGTCGCCGCGGAAGTATTTCCGCGTTTTGAAATATTCAAAATAAACCGTTCGATCGAAACTTTCTGACGTTTCGCAACGAGTTCGAGAATCCGAAGGTTCGCTTGGTGCGGAACGAAGTGATCCACCAGATCCATATGGAGATCCATCTCCCGCAGGAGTTTCGCCGAAAGTTCCACCATCGTGCGAACGGAAGATTTAAAAATCTCCGGCCCGAGCATTTGCATACGGCTCTCGTGGTACGTGAGTAAATTTGATTTCCGGGGATCTCGGCTAAAGTGGGGTCGGGCGGATCCACCCGCGGCGATCTGGAGCATCTCTGCGCTACGACCATCGGCCAGGAGCGCAAATCGGGGTGCGTGATCGAGGTTCTCGTGGGCGGTGAGCACCACCGCGCCCGCTCCGTCTCCGAAAAGGATCGCGCTCTTTCGATCGGTAAAATCCGTGATCGAGCTGATGACGTCGGCGCCGATGACGAGTAAATTTTTCGACTGCCCCGATGCGATCATTCCGTGTGCCATCGCCCACGCGTGGTGAAAGCCGCTACAGGCGGCGTTCAGGTCGAACGCAAATGCCCGGGTCGCTCCGATTCGCGCCTGGACGAGGGTCGCGGCAGCGGGCATGGGTTGGTCGGGAGTGCACGTCGCTAAAATGATTCCGTCGAGATCCGTGGGTGAAATTCCGGCCGCTTCGCACGCGCGCAGTGCCGCTTCCGCGGACAGCGACGAAACGGATTCGCCGGGTCCCGCGAAATGCCGCATTTCGATCCCGCTCCGTTCGAGAATCCAGGCGGGTGAAAATCCATCGGGAGTTTCACCCGGAAAGTGCGAAAGTTCCTCACAGAGTTCCGCGTTCGCGACGACGCGTTTAGGGAATGCCGAACCGGTCCCGGAAATTCGGGAGGAAACGAGCTTCATCCCGGGACTCCGATCGTTTTTTCGAGGCGCTCGATGAGTTTTGCATCGAGCGCTTCCTGCGCACGGATCAGCGAGTTTCGAATGGCGCGGGCGTCGCTGCGTCCGTGGGCGATGAAAACGTACCCCTGGACCCCGAGGAGGGGAGCCGCTCCAACCTCGCGGAAATCGACTTTTTTCTTGAAGGCGCGGAGGGCGCCGAACGCGAGTCCGAACCCCAGAAGATTCAGGGGATTCGATTTCGCTTCGTGTTTCAGAATGCGAATGAGTGAGGAACCGAGGGCTTCCGAATTCTTTAGAATGAGATTTCCGATGAACCCGTCCATGACGACGACATCGACCGCCCCTTTGAACATTTCCTTACCCTCCGAGTAACCGACGAATTCGCCGACGGCGGTGGCTCCGGAAAAGAGGGGATGGCCTTCGAGGATCGCGTAAGTCGCGCGGGTGACGTCATTCCCTTTCGTGCGTTCTTCTCCATTCGAAAGAATCGAAACTTTCGGAAGTTTTAATCCCGCATTCATCGCCGAAGCGAGGAGCGCGCCCATGATCGCGAAGTCCCGGAGGTGTTCGGGCTTACAGTCGACGTTCGCACCGACATCGAGGCAGAGCACACCCTTACCATTTTCGGTCGGGAGGCGAGTGGCGATCGCGGGACGCTCGACGCCCTTAATTCGGCCGAGGGTCAGGAGGGCCGAAGCCATGACGGCGCCCGAGTGTCCGGCGCTTACGAAAGCGTCGGGAGTTCCTTTTCCGTCCTTATAATTGCTCCAACTTTCGGAGGCGAGGCGGGTGCCGACGTTAATCGGTGCGTTCGGTTTCCCACGAATCGCCTTAATTTTATCGTCCATCTCGATCGATTCATGAGCGTGGATCCACTCGACGCCGCGACCGAAATGCTTCGCGATCGCGTGTTTTTTCATTTTCGTTTCGTCGCCGAGGAGGACAAGGGGATAGCGGAGGTCCTTCAGCGCCGTAAGCGCACCGTCGAGAACTGCTTTGGGAGCGTAATCGCCTCCCATGACGTCGAGGAGGAGCCGTGACATGGACTTAAAGGCTTAGCAAACGAGGCCGAAAACGCAAAGAAATTTAGCCCTTAGGAGTTTTTCGTCGTCGTCGAAGGAATCTTCAGGCTCTTCAGGGATGCGAATGGATTTTTACCCGTGATTTTTGCGCAAGCGCAGCGGCCCACGTTTAGATCCGCACCGCAGTTCGCGCAGATTCCTTTGCACTCTTCTTTGCAGAGCGGTTGGAACGGAATACGGAGCTGCACTTGTTCGGTGAGGACGACGGGTAGGTCGAGGTACTCTTCGGCGATGTAGGTGATCTCGAGATCCGCGGAAGTTTCGGTGCCGGCCGTTTGATTGAAATCGTGGGCGTGGCGAGCGTGGCCCTTGTTTTGTCCGCGCGGATTTAAATTCTTATCGAGGTAGGAAATCCCGGCCATCTCTTTATCTTTGCAGTAGAGGGCCGTGAAGTGATCCTGCACCGGAAAAATAAAGGGAGCCGCGCAACGGGAGCAGAGGAGCTGAAGGCTCGTCGATATATCTCCGGAGACCACGATGACCTCATCGACGTTACGGAGGTTAAACTCGACTTGGGTGGGGCGCGGGGGGGCGACGGTTTTCAAGGCCGAAGGGCGCAGAGACTCCGTGGAGCCCGGAATGCTATCGGGATTTTCGTCGAGCGCCGAAATCGTCTTCGCGACCCAAGCATCGGCTTCGGTCGCGGTATACTCGCTGTCGGTTTCTTTTATTTCGTGGAGGTAAATTCGCATAGGGATCGTCGTTGAATCAGCAGTCGCGTAGAATTACCGATTCCCGGCCACTAATTCAAGGATTCGATTTAATGCCCAGTTTTAAGGCGCCCGACGCCGTTATTTCCCATTCGACGGGAAAGCGTTGGAGCAGCGCCCGTTGGGCGGGTTTCCCCATAAATATCGCGTTTAAAGGAATCTCCTGAATTCGGGATAGGTGGGATTTTAAGACTCGCTCGACGCCCACCCCTTTCCGTTTGGCTTCCCGGGTGATCCAGGTCCGGAACGATTCCGGTAAAAGGAATCCGCCACCGGCGAGGGCCCCGTTTTCAAGCCGGCTGGCTCCCTCTCTCATGCGGCAACGGAGATCCCCGAAAGCGTGAAGGTGGGTCCCGTCGGTGCAGGCGGCCGGCGCCGCATCGCTGACGAAAAATGTCCCGTCGGGATGGAGCGCGAGCGTCCAATCGATGATTTTCGCCTCGACGTGGACTTCGTCCGGAATGAGTTCAATATACGTTTTTTCTCGGCCAAAGGCTGCCCCGAGAACCCCCGGCTCACGGTGATGGTAACTCAGCGCGTTCCACGCGTGGGTCACCCCCGAGAAGCCCGACTTAAAAGCGACTTCGGCCTCCGCCTTTGTGCATTTCGTATGGCCGATCGATAGCCGGACTTTTCGTTTTCGGGCCCACCGGCCGAGCTCTCGAAGAAGCGCGTCATCAAGGGTTTCTGGAGCGAGGGTTAAAATCTGAAGCGTGTGTTTTGAGTGCTCCCAAAGGTCTTCGAGTTCCAGCATCGATAATTTACGAAGAATTCCGGAAGGGTGGGCGCCGGCAGCATGCGGATTAATGAAAGGGCCTTCGAGATGGATTCCGAGAGGGACGGCGCCCCGGGCGGAGCCCGAGCGAATCCATGCACCGAGTCGACCTACGGTCGCACGGAGGTCATTGCGCCCGGCCGAAAGAGTCGTGGCCGAAAACCCAGCAACCCCCTTTTTTCGCAGTTCATTCGAGAGGAAATCGAGTTCGGCTGGGGCCGCCGACATGAGATCAATTCCAAACGCACCGTGGAAGTGTAGATCGATTGCTCCGTAACTCTTGACGCGTTTAGTAGGGCGTGGCACTTAGCTAAGTTACCAATCTAGATAGAGTTTGACTAGGAACACTATGGCGAAAAAAGCAGCACCCGTTAAAGCAAAAGCGAAACCGTCCGCCAAAGGCGCGACGAAGAAAGCAGCCCCTTTGAAAGCGTTGAAAAAAGTGGCGGCAAAGTCTGATTCTAAATCCGCGAAGGCGAAACCATCGCTCAAGTCGGATGCGAAAAAAGACGTTAAGACTTCAGCGATGAAAAAAGCAGAAGTGAAAGCTCCAGCGGCTAAAGTGACGAAGGCAACGGCAGCGATCGCCGCTAAAGGCGCGAAGGGTGCTTCCGCACCGGCCGCTCTTAAAGGAAAAGCCACCGCCGGAAAAACTCCGGTCACCTTAAATGTGAAAGCAGCCACGGCTCCCGTGGTGGAAAAGCCCCTGACGAAACCGCTTACGAAAGCGGCTAAAGGAAAAGGGAAGGCCCGGGCATCGGCGCCGAAGAATTACGAAGACATGTGCCGGGAGATCGCTTGCGAAAGCGGTCAGACGACTTCGGGCTACTGCCGACTCCACTACATTAAAAACTGGAAAAAAATTAAGCGTAAGGAACTCATCCTCCGCGAGAAGAAACTGAACCAGTATATCGAAGAACTCGTTTCGAAATACCCAGATAAATACATCGAAGCGATTAAGAGCGATCTTTCCGATGAAAAGGCCTTCTCGAAAGTCATTTATGACCTCGAACTCGATGAAAGCGTGGATGATATCCCGGGAGATGACGAAGCGGATGAGTCCATCATCGAAAACATCACAGGTGCTTTCGACGATACCGATTCCGATTTCTAATCTTCGAATAAAAGACTCGTTCCGCTTTTAGGCGGAAATGGATTAAGGGCTCATTCCGTTTACCGGGGTGGGCCCTTTTCTAATTCTTCTTGTCTCCGAGTCCGGTCGCGGTGTTCGCCGGACGGCCCGAAGGGAATTCGACGGGCGTCCCGATCTTTAAGGTCGGATCGGATTTATCGAGAATTCGGGTTTGGAAGGCATCGATGCTCGGAGAGCGATTTTCTCCCGTGCGGGCTTTAAACTTTTCCGCGAGTTCCCGGTGGAGGTCCGAAAGAATTTTTTGGTCTTCATTGCTCAGGTCGGTCCCCATCGAGATCTCACCGATCCGCTTACAGTCTTCCGCCGCGCTATCGTAGAGCAGCGTCGCGCCCGTGTCGAAATCCGCTAGATTCACGAGATTACACCCCGGCATTACAGAGCGCAGGCGCGGGGCGCGGGGACTACAGTCTTTCCGGGGAGAAAACTTTTCACTCATCTCGGCGCCGCTCCCGTACGGAACGAACATCGTGTTCCCTCCCGCGTGAAGATTCCACACGATCGTTTCTTTTCCGGCTTGGCTCGCCGCTTTAATCCCGTCGAGTTGGATTTTCGAAACGTTCGCGCCCGGCGCGACTCCACTGCCGGGTAGATCGAGAAGGGTATATTCGGGATTTCCTCCCGGCGTAATGAAGAGCAACGCTCCCGGGTGGGAGGTTTCCATCTTCGTTTTAAAATCGAGGAGAACCCGGTTTACGGATTCCATTTTAGTTTTAGAAAGAGTGATGCACCCGTCGTTCCCGTAGCTCGTCGTCATCCAGCCGAACGACGCGGCGATGGAAAGAACGATGGACGATCGGGTTTTAAATAGGGTCTTCTTCACTCTTCTCTAGTTTAACTTTCGGCGGGTGATAAGCGAGCGCGAATAAAATGACGCTCCCGACGTTTCCGGCTTCCACACTTCGTGTCAGGGTAGAGCCATGAAAACGGTTTTTATCACGGGCGCCACGTCGGGAATCGGTCAGGAAATGGCACGTCAGTACCATGCAGTGGGTTGGCGGGTGCTCTTTTGCGGCCGGCGCGAAGATCGCCTCCGGGAATTTGAGTCGGAGCTCAATACGAAAGCCGCGGGTCGCGCGAAGGGTTTCGTAATCAACGTCGTGAATGAGTCCGATTTTTCGGCCGTCTCGGAATACCTCGCGGGCGCCGGGGGTTCACTCGATCTTATTATTGCGAACGCTGGATTTGGGGTGGCCGGAAAATTTGAACGACTTAAGCATGCGGACTACGTTCGCCAGTTCGATACGAACGTCTACGGAGTCATGAATTCGTTTCGCCCATTCATTTCAGAGATAAAAAAATCGCGCGGACAGTTCGTCATTATCGGGAGTGGAAACGGCTATATCTCGCTCGGCGGTTCGTCTCCGTACTGTATGAGTAAGTTTGCCGTCCGCGCTTTTTCCGATGCCCTCGGATTCGAAATGCGCCCGCACGGAGTCGCAGTCACGCTCGTCTGCCCGGGGTTCGTCGAATCGGAAATCCGGCACGTGAATAACCGGGGAGAACTCGTCGAGGGTTCGGCCGATCCGGTGCCGAAGTGGATTCAGGTCCCGGCGAAAAAAGCCGCACGCGAAGCGATCCGCGGGATCGCGAAACGAAAGGCCGAAGTCTGGGTTACCGGGCACGTAAAAATATTCATTTTACTCGAGCTGCTGCTGCCCGGTTTTTCCAGATGGGTGAAGGCGCGGGTAATTCCCGTGTAGGCCTTCGGCGCTTCGCCGACGTGGCTAGAATCGATTTGCGTCGAAGGGTTTCGGATCGAAGATCGGGGTCGCTTTCAAGATTAAATCCGCGGTTAAACGCGCGGAACCCATCGCGGACTGGAGACCCAGCATCTGGTGGCCGGTGGCGATGAAAAGATTTGAGTATTTTTTAGTGTAGCCGATGAGCGGCACTCCATCCGGCGAGCAGGGACGAAGTCCCCGCCAGAGCTCGGAATACTGGAAATCCTGGGGTACGTTTAGAAACTCGCGTGCACCTTTCACGATCGAATTAATTCGCCGCGGAGTAATCGAGTAGTCATTATTTACGATTTCCATCGTGCCGGCGAGGCGGAGCGTTCCATCCCGCGGGGTTACGGCGACTTTCTTTTCGACGAGCATGAGGGGGCGAAGCGGATTCGGGCTTAAAGGTTTCGTGATGAACGCGTAACCTTTTCCGCCGAGGAGCGGGATATTAATTCCCAGCATGCGCCCGACCCCGGTCGACCAGGAGCCAGTGGCGAAAACGTACTGATCGGCCTTCAGAACCCCCTTCGTAGTACGGATCGAGTGAATTTTCCCGTCGCGCGCATCGCAGTCGATGAGTTCATGTCCCGAAATAATCGTCGCTCCGAATTTTTTCGCTCCCGCCGCGAGCGCGCGAACGATTTCGAGCGGCTCGGCATTCGCTTCCTCGGGGAAGAAAACGCCGCCCTTTACCGGTCCGGTAATCGCGGGTTCAAACGCTTTCAGTTCCTCGGCGCCGAGACTGCGGCCCGGAACGCCGTGTTCGGAGACGAGGTTCATTTCCTGGCGGGCATAATTCCATCCATCCAAAGTATTCGCGGCCATGAGCAGGCCCGTCTTTTTAAAGTGCACGTCGTGACCGGTCTCCGCCGAGAGACGTGAATAGGCGTCGAGACTGTACTTCGAAATTTCTGTAAGCGCAGTCACGGACCGAAGCATTTGCTTGCGGTTCATGTTGAAAAGAAACCGGGTGAGCCAGGAGACCAGTAACCAGCTTGGGCGAGGCTGGATATAGAGGGGACTTTCCGGGTCCGTCATCCACTTAATGGATTTTAAAAGCATGCCAGGCATGGGGAGGGGCATCGAGAAACAGGGCGTGAGCCAACCGGCATTTCCGTAAGAGCACCCGAACCCCGGTTCGCCCTTATCGATGACGGTAACCTTTACCCCGCGTTTCGCGAGTTCGTAAGCGCAAGACATTCCAATGACGCCGCCGCCGACGATGATGAGGTCCGAATCTTTATTCATTCACCCATTCTAGCCCCCGATTTCTGACTGTCGAGGAGGAAAGTTAGGAAGGAGGGACCGGGAGACTCCGGCTCGTTATTGCCCAGCATCACTAATGAACTTTTACCTAAACTTCAGCTCACTCGGGTGGTTCGGAGTAAGAGGGTGGTGAATGGGCTCCGTTCAGTGCATCCTTAGAGTGAATGCCGCGCGGACTCTTCTCCCTCATTCCGTTCTCGAGGATCGCCCTGATGCTGACACTCACAGCGATCAGCGCGAGTTTCGCGGCCGATCCGCTGCCCGCGTGGAAGGTCGGGGACGCTCCTCTTCATTATACGCTCCGCGGTCCCTTCGACACACTTTTAAAACAGAAACAAACTTCGCCGGATGAGAAAATGATCGCCGCGGGGGAACTCACTTATCCCGATCCGAAAAATCCCGCCGGAAAACCCATCACGATTCCGGTTCGCTTGAAGGCCCGTGGCCATACGGCGTTTATGGAAGGGGAGTGCAGTTTTCCTAAGTTAACTCTGCTTTTTGAACCGCTTTCGGTAGTCGGGACGCCATTCGAAGGGCTGAAAAAAATAAAGATCGGGACGCATTGCGGGACCGAAAAGAATCCCGAAAAATGGTTAAGCACAAAAAGCCGGGTTAAGAACCCCGTGGCGGTAGCCCGGGAAGCGTATGCGTACGAGATGCTCGAACACTTTGAGGTCACCTCCCTTTCCGCAAAGCTCGTAACGATAAATTACGAGGATACGGGGACCCATGTAATTTTTGCCGAACCCGCATTTCTACTCGACGATGAGGACGAATTCGCAAAGAGAATGGGGGCAAAAATTCTCGAATATTCTTCCTACAGTGAAGCGGGAGAAAAAGTAGGGAAGGGTCCGTTATTTCAGGATGCCCTCACCGAGGGACTCCGGGCAGAGCAAGTGGCGCGCGTTCAACTCGCCGAAGCGGTGCTCGGGAATTTCGATTTTCTGGTTAAATTTTCGCCGGAGGATGACTCTACCGACGGAACCTCGGCACTCTCGAACCTTTACGTTCTCGAAAGTAAGGAGGGAGGCGCGAAACATCTCATTCCCTACGATTTCGATCTAGCTAGTGTCGTGACGGGAAAAACGGGTTTAGAGATTCTGGGCATTCCCCCGGCGCCGGGCATGACGGCGATCGAGGAACAAATCCGGAACCGTATCCTCGCGACCCAAGCGGCGGCACCTGGCGATGCCTTCCGAGCCGCGGTGACTACCCTCCTTGCGAAAAAAGGTAAAGTACTTACCGCGCTCGAAAACGCCGCCCTCGACGAAGCCGGAAAGAGTCTCTACCGATCGCACTGTGCATTCTTCTTCCAGGAACTCGAAAAGCACTAAAAAACGGGGCGAACCGCGATTTCACTGCGGCCCGCCCCGATTCGATCGATCTATCTTTCGCGAAATAAAAATCTAGCGCGGTAAAGCGTTCGACTTATACGGCGGAAGAGTAGCTCGAATCGAATTTCTTAGGTCCGGATTTATCGTTTTTATTATCGGTTTTACCGAACGAATCCGATTTCGAATCTTTCCCGAAATCCTTATTCGAGTCCTTATTCGAATCCTTATTCATGTCCTTATCCGAATCGTTGTGGGAGGCGAAACCGAGCTTTCCCAGATCGTTCTTCAATTCGGTTTTAAGAACTCCGCCGATTTTTACGGCTTCGGCTTTAATCGATTCTCCCAGGTGGCCGTCCATCCAGGCCTCCGGAACGCCCGCTTCCTTCAGGAAGGACATCACTTTAGTGCGATTCCGCCAAAGAAAATATCCACCGATAGAAACAGCGGCAATCGTTCCGGCGGCAGTCAGAGTGCCCGCCGTAAGGAATTTGCTTCCGGCGTTATTACCAGTGTTCATATCTTTAGAAATCGAGTTCGTGTTTTTCATGAGTTGCTCCTAGGGTTAAATAATTACCGCGAGGTAATTAAATTAAATAAATTCGCATCGGCGGCTGAGGCATTATTCCTCAGCGCGTGCGTGCAAACTTTATAGGAGCAAGACTCAGGCCAGGGCCTTTACGATCAAATCGGCGGAAGCTCGGTTACAGGCGATCGGAATATCATAAACGGCCGCGATTCGGAGCAGTGCTTTCACGTCGACATCGTGAGAGTGCGGTGCGAGTGGATCCCAGAAAAAAATCACCACATCCATTTCGCCGACGGCGATCTTCGCGCCGATTTGCTGGTCGCCGCCGAGAGGGCCACTCTTAAACTTAGTAATCTTCAACCCGAGCGCGGCTTCCACCCGCGCTCCCGTGGTGCCGGTCGCGAAGAGATGATAACCGGAGAGTTGAGTTTGGTTCTCGCGAACCCAGTCAATCATCGCGGCTTTTAAATTATCGTGGGCGATCAGGGCGACATTCTTAATCGGTCGGGAAACAGAATTACTCATCGATTCCTTTTTAGTGAACCGAGCCGCTGCCCGATCCTTTTTTCGCTTTTTCACCGGTAACAAAGAGTTCCTTCGTTTCGGCTTCGTATTCCTCTTCTTCGGAGTGGAGGCCGGGATCATTTTCGGCCAGCCACTTATCTGCCATCTCGTCGAGATTCGGATTCGACTTATCGGCAAGGATCCAGACGCGTCGATTATCGAAGTCGATTTTCGTCCACTCGAAAGGAATATCGGCGAAAGAGGCGAGCGATCCCGATGCTAATTTTTCAACCATCTCTGGCTTATCCGTATCGAGGAGCATTCCGAAGACGCTTCCCACGGCATCCACGCAGACATTCAGAAGGTCCTGCGCGGTCGGGGTCGAGGCTTTCGGATCGAAGTCCATTGAGCAGTGGATCGTCGTGGCGGAAATTTGGCCTTCGCTCACGAGGGAAACGGAAAGGACAATTTCATCCGGGAAGATCGCGCCGCGGACGTCGAAGGAGTTTTTAACCTTTTGGAATGTTTTTAGGAGTTTCATTCCCTCGGCGAAGTTCTTCGTAAAGACTTCCCGGATGTTTTTTGTGTAATCGACCGGAAGTTCCGCGGAACGAGAGAGCCTCATCGACGGTTTCGGGGCATTCTTTCGGCTTTCGATCATATGATGCCCTGGGGAAGATTATTTAATTTTGGGAGTTCATCGAGTTTTACTTTTAGGTCGAGCGTCTTTGATTTCCGCATTACTTTCACACTTACCGTTTCGCTCGGTTTCTTTTTATAGAGTTCTCGTTCGACTTCCGAGTTTTCCCGAACCGGGGTTCCGTTTACCGAAACGAGGATATCGCCGATGCGGAGTCCGGCGGTTTCCGACGGCCCACCTTCGACCAGGTTCGCGAGGACGATACCGTGGTCGATCGGGAGTCCGTAATAGGCTTGGAGAGCCGGCGATAGGGGTTGTCCGAGGATTCCGAGCCACGGACGGGGAACGCGGCCGTATTTTTTTAAATCTTCGAGAATGGCCTTCGCTTCGTTCATCGGGATGGCGAAGCCAAGGCCCGCACTTTGCCCAGACTTCGAGAAAATGACCGTATTAATTCCGATCACTTCGCCCTTAAAATTAAAGAGGGGTCCCCCGGAGTTTCCGGGATTAATCGACGCGTCGGTCTGGAGAAAATTATCGAGCGCGCCCACACCGATCGTCCTATTTTTCGCGGAGATAATTCCGGTCGTGACCGAGTGACCGAGCCCAAACGGATTCCCGACGGCGAACACCGGCTCGGCAATCCGAGTTTTCTCCGAATCGCCCATCGCCGACACTACGAGGTCGGCCGGAACATTTCCGTCTTTATCCCGAATTCGAAGGAGAGCGAGATCGAGTTTCTGGTCCCGTCCGATGATTTTCGCTTTATAGGATTTCCGGTTATAGAGCGTGACAACGACTTCGTCAGCATCGTCGACGACGTGATTATTCGTAAATACGTATCCGTCTTTCGAAATGATGAACCCCGAGCCCATCGAGGATTGGCGCTGTTCCTTCGGTACGCCCCACATTTGGAAATAGGCATCCATTCCGTAGGCCATCGTTTTTTGAATTTTCGTCGAACTGATATTTGCGACGCCCGGAAGGATTTTTTCGACGAGGTCGGGGAGATCGGTGGAGATCACAGCATTCGCGTGGGCGCTCGTGATCCATCCGAGGACGAAGATACCGGTAAGCACAATTGCCCAGAGGAGGGCCGCGCCGCGGTTCTGGTGGGACGTGTTTTTATACGTATACATTCGGGAGCGGAGGTTGGGGGCCATGAGTAGGGTCTTACTTTCTCAGGTCCCATTTATCCAGAGGGGAGATGGGGTAGCGCAGTGCGTTTAAGAGGCGATTTTCCGCTGGAATCTACGGGCCGGGAGTGCAAATTTACCCGGTAGAGGAAACACCTATGAACGCACCCCAGAGAGAAGTCGTTATCGTATCTATTGCCCGGACTCCGCAGGGCGCTTTCCAGGGAAGCCTGAGCGCGTTATCGGCGCCGAAACTCGGGGCCGTCGCAATAAAGAAAGCACTCGAACGCGCCGGGATCGACGGCGCGAAGGTCGACGAAGTCTTTATGGGGAATGTGCTTCAAGCCGGAATCGGGCAGGCTCCTGCCCGCCAAGCCTCGATTTTCGCCGGAATTCCGAATTCCGTGCCCGCCACCACCGTGAATAAAGTCTGCGGTTCCGGAATGAAATCGATCATCTTTGGCGTCCAGTCGATTCTGACGGGAGATAACGAAGTCGTCGTCGCGGGAGGAATGGAGTCCATGTCGAACGCTCCCTATTACCTGCCGAATGCGCGCGGCGGCCTCCGGATGGGGAATGCCCCGTTTATCGACGGCATGATTCACGACGGACTCTGGGATCCTTATAATAACCAGCATATGGGAAACTGCGGAGAACTCTGCGCGAAGGAAAAGGGTTTCACCCGCGAGATGCAAGACGCGTTTGCGATCCAGTCATTCCAGCGCGCGAACGCGGCTTGGAAAGAGGGACGATTTAAGGACGAGATCGCACCGGTCGAAATCGAAGGGAAAAAAGGCGATAAAGTTCTCGTCGATACCGACGAAGGCCCCGCGAAAGTTTCCTACGAAAAAATTCCTACCCTGCGTCCCGCTTTCGCTAAGGACGGAACCGTCACGGCGGCGAACGCGTCGACTCTAAACGACGGCGCCGCGGCCCTCGTTCTTATGTCCGCCGATAAGGCAAAAGCGCTCGGACTGAAACCCCTCGCAAAAATCGTTTCCTACGCCGGATTCGCGCAGGATCCAGTTTGGTTCACGACGGCTCCCGCCGAAGGCATGCGCCGGGCCCTTAAGAAAGCGAACTGGTCGGTCTCGGACGTCGATCTCTTTGAAGTGAATGAAGCTTTCGCCGTCGTGACGATGGCGGCCGGTAAGGATCTCGCGATCCCGGCCGAGAAAATGAATATCTGGGGGGGCGCGATTTCGCTCGGACATCCGATAGGCGCGAGCGGCGCCCGTATCGTGGTGACCCTCGTAAATCAGCTGCGCTCGCTTGGTAAGAAAAAAGGAATGGCCGGAATCTGCATCGGGGGCGGAGAAGCAACCGCCATCGCGGTCGAGATCGTTTAATTCCGAGAAGAGAGAGGTTACCTATGAGTTTAAAGTGGGACTGGAAAGTCGTCAAAGATGCCGACGAAGCAGTAAAAGACCTCTTTGATGGCGCGACGATTGCGATGGGAGGGTTCGGCCTCTGCGGTATTCCAGAAAACTCGGTACTCGCCATTCGGAAAAAAGGGACCCAGGGTCTCACGATCTACTCGAATAATGCCGGCGTCGATGGTTTCGGAATCGGGATCCTGCTCGAGACGAAGCAAGTGAAGAAAATGGTTTCGAGTTACGTCGGAGAAAATAAACTTTTTGAACAACAGCTCCTTTCGGGGGAACTCGAAGTGGAACTCATCCCTCAGGGAACGCTGGCGGAGCGAATGCGCGCGGGCGGCGCCGGTATTCCGGCTTTTTTCACGGCGGCGGGGGCGGGAACGCTCGTGTCCGAAGGAAAAGAGATTCGCGAATTTAACGGACGGAACTATGTTCTCGAAAAAGGGATCGTCTCTGACTTCGCCATCGTGAAAGCCTGGAAGGGCGATACGATGGGTAATCTCGTGTTCCGGAAAACGGCCCGCAACTTTAATCCACTCGCCGCGATGGCCGGAAAAATCACGATCGCCGAAGTCGAGGAACTCGTACCCGTGGGGGCGATCGAGCCCGACCAAGTCCACCTTCCCGGTATTTACGTGAAACGAATTTTTCTTGGAAAGAATTACGAAAAACGCATCGAGAAGAGAACGATTTCAAAAGGAAGTGCGTGATGCTCACTCGCGAACAGATCGCCTTCCGAATTTCGAAGGAACTGAAAGATGGTTTTTACGTGAATCTCGGTATCGGGATTCCGACGCTCGTCGCGAACTACATCCCGACCGATATTCGGGTCGTCCTCCAGTCGGAGAACGGAATCCTCGGGCTCGGGCCGTTTCCGACCGAAGCGAACGTCGATCCGGACCTGATTAATGCCGGTAAGGAAACCGTAACGGTCCTGCCGGGATCTGCATTTTTTTCGAGCGCGGATTCTTTCGCCATGATCCGCGCGGGAAAGGTCGATCTGACGGTTCTCGGCGCGATGGAAGTTTCTGAAAAAGGAGACCTCGCGAACTGGATGATTCCGGGGAAAATGGTGAAGGGAATGGGTGGCGCCATGGACCTCGTCGCGGGATCGCCGAACGTAATCGTCGCCATGCAACACGTGTCAAAAGACGGGGCTTCGAAGTTACTGCCGAAGTGCACCCTGCCGCTGACGGCGGAGCGGGTCGTGAAAAAAATCGTGACCGAACTCGCGGTGATCGACGTCACGAGCGACGGATTCGTCCTCCGTGAGCGGGCACCCGGAGTAACGACGGAGGAAATCGTGAAAGCGACCGCGGCGAAGCTCCACGTCCCGGGCGACGTACGGGAGATGCAGCTCTAGCCGTCACTGAATCACGCGGTCACGCCGAATCGCGAAATGCTCGGGCAGCCTGCCCCCTTATTCAAACACTACCGTCTTATTCCCGTGGACGAGAATGCGGTCCTCGAAGGCGAGATTCAGCGCACGGGCAAGGACGGCGGTTTCGATTTCTAAACCCGCCTTGCGCATATTTGCGGCGGTGTAGGTGTGATCCACCGGGATGATCTGCTGGGTAATGATCGGGCCGTCGTCGAGGTCGTTCGTGACGAAATGGGCGGTGGCGCCGATGAGTTTTACTCCCCGTGCGTACGCTTGGCGATAGGGATCGGCTCCGACGAAGGCCGGAAGGAAGGAGTGGTGAATATTTATGACCCGAGACGGATACTTCTCGACGAACGAAGGCGAAAGAATGCGCATGAATTTCGCGAGGACGACGAAATCGGGTGCGTAATGATCAATCTGGGATAGGATTTCAGCTTCGAAAACTTCCTTCGTTTTCCCCTCGTGGGAAATCGTGTGGTACGGAATTCCGAAACGCTCCGAGAGTTCACGCAAGTTCGCGTGATTTCCGATTACGGCGAGGACTTCCGCGCCCAGCGTTTTAAAATGATTCCGTACGAGGATGTCGCTTAAGCAATGGTGTTCTTTCGTTACGAGGACGACGATTCTCTTATTTGGGAAGGGATCGATCGAGAGTTCTGCTCCATTGGGAAGAAAATCGAGGAGGCGGGTACGCAGGGTTGCCGGATCGACCGGTCCGTCGCTTTCCACTCTCACAAAAAAACGCGGCTCGGAGGGGTCCACGTGTTCGAGCATGGAAATGATGTTCATTTTCGATTCGGCGAGGATTCGAGAAATCCCCGCGATCAAACCCACTTCATCTCGGCACTGGATGACGATAACCATATTTCGGTTTTACTTGAGGGCGTCGGTAATGGCGACCGTAAAACACGAGGGCCGACGGCACCGTGTAAAAATCTTTTACAGGGGGCAAAGGATTCTTCCGCTTTATAGCGACTTATCCTGTCTCGTTTTTAGGCGGGTCCTTTTCGACACTCGCAAATAATTGACAATATCGCCGTAAATTCAAGGGACTTCTGAAATCCACCGATCTCTTTAAGGTCGAGGCTAGATGCGGGATTCGCCGGATGCGAGACCGATCATCGACTAAAAAGGTGGCTTAAATGAGATTCCAAAATCAGGGATGTTTGCGCGCGTGCGTAGGGTTTCTCCTTTCTATTTCCGTAGCCGCGGCGGCGGAGGGTAATCCCCCGTCGAACTTCGGTGATGCGCGTTCGGCACTCGGGCGTACGAATGGCGTGAGTTATGACCTCGGTCCGATTATCCCGGCGCCGGAAGCTTCCGCAACGCCCGCCGTAGGTGCGGTGGATGAACAAGCCGGATTCTTTGCCGCCTTGAATGCGGTTCTTTTCGGAAAGGATCGGTCTGTTTTAGAGGCGAAAGCTTCCGTGACAAACTTGCTCGAAGGGGAAACTGATTTTTACTGGGGCGGTTTTCGCGTCTGGAGCACCAAGCCCGCGTTCAAAGATGGGTCGTATCAGGTATCGGCCGGACTTCCGACGGTATCGATGCGTGCTCCGATTCTCGGCGTTCCGATCGGTCCGATCACTCTGCGGGTTGATGCGGGTGTAAATGCCGAGGCCGAAGTAAATTTAAAACTTATCCCCCTCATCTCGATCCCGATTCAGTTCACTTCGATCCGAGGCGAGCTAGGTCCTAAAGTGAGTGCTTCGGGATTCCTCGAGGGATACGCGAAATGGCTTATCCTTCGCGGAGGAATCGGCGGGGAGCTAGAACTCGTTCGGGCAAACGCGAAAGTAGTCGGTCAAGTCGGATTTAGCGGAGCGCCTCCCTCGTTTTCGTTTGATGGATATATTAATCTCCTCGCTGGAAAAATTTACGCGTTCGTAGATTATTTTAATATTTTCGGATGGAAATGGAAGCGGGCGATCCAACCCATCCTGGCCGAGTGGAAAGGGAAGTGCATCGATCTGCATCCCGCCGGCAGTTATCCCGGGGAGGATCCATGCGCAAACGTCCCCTAGGGAACGCGTTCCTCTTTATCCTCGCCGGTGGAATTTCATTCGCATCGACTTTAGGGAAGGATTCCGACCCAGCGATCGGGGATCATTTACCGGGGCGCGTACCGGCGTCCGTGCGCGAAGTCGTTCCGGTTTTACCGGAAAAGGCACTGCCATCGCCGAAGGTAAATTCCACTTCGCTTTGGCCCGAAACGGGTGAGCGCTGGATTTTTCGATTCGAGCGAAAGGTATCGGCTGAATATCTCGGGAAAGTATGGCTAAAGCTGGCGCTCGGCGGGCGGGCATCGGTAGAGCCGGTCGGGGAATTCGGTGACCACCGGTTTTTCATGCTGTCTTATGAAATCGACCGTATGCAGATGCAGGGAGAGGGCGCTGCCTCAGAAAAAAATGAAAGGCGATCCTTTCCGCCGATTCGCATCGAAGTCGATGCCGCGGGACTCGTCCGCGAGTCGCGATGGACTTCGATTTCCGGAAAAACTTCCGAGCCGAGCGAAGAAGATGCCGACTTCGTGAAAGACGTAACGGCCCAGTGGTTATTTTTCGAAAGCCGTTCGCGCCTCGGAATTGCGGATGCATCGTTTACGACGACCGTCGATTCGTCGTCGAATCACACGGTTTCTAAACGGATTACACGTTACGAAGGGCGTCCCGAAATTACGGATTTAGAGTCGAACCACGAGTGGGCGACCGATACCCACCGTGTCCAGCGAATCGAAGGGACCGAAAATTTTAGCCTTAAATCGGCGCAGGGGACATTCGATCAAAAAACCTCTTACCGATGGGTATTTCTCACTTCCGAGAAGAGCACCGCCCTCGCGCGTAATCTATCCCTCGGTACTCCATTTTTAGTTTCGGATGTAGGGATCCCGACCGAAACGGCACGGCCGGTCCGGATCGACTTAAAAACTTTCGCGGTAGATTGGAAGGCGATCGGTTCCCTTACTCCGCACGCGCGGCTCCGTTACTTCGGAGTCGTGAAGAAGGCACTGGACGCCGGTCAGGGCGAATTGGTTCCGGTCATCTTGCAGTCCCTCGCGGGTCGCGATTCGACGAGCCTGGAATGGCGAACGGGAGTGGGTGCGCTCGCGGCCTCTTCGAATCCAGATGCGGCGAGGGCTCTCCTGGAGCTTTACCGCGGAGATTCGTTAGGTCACGACGATAAGCTTTCCGTGCTCGCGGCGGTGACGTCCGGTGAGGGGGCACCCGCCCCCGAATGGAAAGAGGTCCTTGCCGAAGAGGTGAGGGCAAAACCATCGGCTTCGGATCACGGCGCGGATACTTCCGTCCGGGACGCATCGTTATTCGCGCTCGGGAGTGCCATTCGTAAAGAGACGGACCTCGGACGTCGGAAAGAACTCGAAGGGCTCCTTTGGAAAGAAGTAAAGGACTCCACCTCGGATTCCGCCCAGCTCGTCGTACTCGATGCGATCGGAAATTCCGGAAGTTCGGAGTACTACCCTTACGTGAAAGAACGATTTGCTTCGACGAACGCGGGCGTGCGAGCGAAGGCAGTCGGAGCGGTTCGCTTTCTCGCGGCCGACCTCGCGCAACCGATTCTGGATACGGCTCGCGCCGATCCTTCTCCCGTCGTCCGTAAAGCCGCGGAGTGGAGCGGAAAGTTCCGCGAGCCCGCCTCGACTCCCGCTCAGTAATTTTACCTCACTTAACCCCACGCCGCCTCCTTCACGGTTCTACCGACCGCCATCTCGCGTGCCGCTGGGCATCTGTGTTTTCTTTTTTCACCCGAAAGTAATTAAAATCAAACACTGTAAATATTTAGCCTTATTTGGCTAGAATATTGCGCATTCCTTAAGGAACTGAATTTAATTTCGCAATGCGTCGATAGGTTTATCGCGGATGGACAGGGGGTCTCGCTCCGGTCGGTCTCGCAATCAGGAGGATACGGTATGTGGAACGCACGGAACTTGATCTCGGCTTCGGTAGTGGCATTCGCGTTAATGGGATGTGGTGCAAACGGCAAAGGAGTCATTAGCAACGTCGCCTTCAGCAACTCGATCACGAATAACGAACTTTACGTCGGACTCGACGCGACGATGGCCTCGGGGGGACTCGTCCTCCCAAACGTCACGCTGCCCCTCTATAATCCTAAAAATCCTGCCCAGACTCTCGGCACGATCCAGACGAACGGTACGCACATCATCGTGGCGGTAAATGCGACCCAGGCTTTGAAATTACCCGGACTCGTCGATGGAACGAAGTTGCCGAGTGGAGCGGCGATCCCGCTGGTACTCCCCGCCGGACTGACTCCCGTAGCGATCCCGGCGTTCAATTCAAACTCGTTGGTTTACGTCGCAGTGAGCGGTCAGCAAATCATGCTGGGAGTAGCGGTATCGATCTTAAAACAAGACGGACTCAACCTCCCGTTAAACGTATTCTTACCGTTTAAAATTAATGCGGAGATTAGTGGAACGGGTGGTTTCTTCCTCGGCGCGACCCAAGGCGTGGCAGTATTCGCACTTCGCGAACCGGCGGCGGCACCTCCGACGGCGACGATCGCAAAATTCGCGTCGCTCGCTTCACCGGCTAAAGCGAGTCTGACGATGCAGTCGATTCGGAGCGCGGCCGGTGCGACCGCGAGCGGAACGGGAGAACTCGCGGGCCGAATCGAAGTGAAGGTCGAACCCCTCACGAATTCGAAGATCCGCCGCCTCCAGAGAACGTGGGATAGTCTCGACGACGTTCAAATTGACTAAGGCCCGAAGTTTCACGTGAGAGTGAATTCCCTGCCTCGGCTATGGATAGCTAAGGCCTAAAAGCGAAAGCGCCGAATCCCGGGAGAAGGATTCGGCGCTTTCATTATTTTACCGGAGTCGGCACGTGATCGGCCGGGACGCACATCGCGGTCCATTTTCCGCCTTCGAAACGGGCGTAGGCGTAAAACCAGGCGATTGATTTTTCTTTACCGCGGAGGGCGTACTCGTCCGCGAGTAGGTCGGAGACTTCCCCGTCGACCCGGTAGCACCACCCATAGGCGTTCATCGATCCATCCGAAAAAGTTTCAAGCGCACTCCCGAGTTGATTTACCGAACTGACGCCGGCGGAAGTTCCGAGGTATTCCGTTAATTTCTTCGATCGGACGGCGCTACGGAACCAGGAATCGGAAAGCGCCCCCACCGTCCCGCGGGGTGAAATTTTCGCCCGGAAAAGTCGGGCCTCCCGAACGCCGATCACCGAAATTTCGGTCGCGAATCCGAGGGTAGGAATCAGGAGGAGTAGGACGAAAAGGGTGCGCATGGACGTCGATTACCGCGCTCCCCCGAGTTCGAAAAGCGAGAAATAAAAAAAGCGAAAAGGCCGGCCCCTGGGAGAGGGAGCCGACCTTTTCTTTTACCGTTTCGATCGATCGAGGGACATTTGGGTTTGGGAGAGAGAAGTGTTTCGACCGAATCGGTAAGTTTGAATTCTGTACGCCGCCGAACGGACCCGAGGTTAATTATCGGTGAGCTGAATCATCGGAGCCTCTTCGTAGAGATCTTTCAGTGCGGAAAATCCGTCGTGGTC
>JANXTV010000239.1 GCA_025352185.1 Oligoflexia bacterium | reverse complement strand
CGAAATCGGCATCGGGGCCGCGCTCGGGCTGATTTTTTTCCTCACCCGTCCGCTCGTGCCGACGGAGGAAGAAATCCTCCGTTTAAGGGAGGGGCGACTTCGGTCGAAGGAGAATCGTGTCGCCTTCGCGGCCCGCGATTTCGACGAGTTCACGCACACGTCGGCCCTCCGGCGTACGCTCCACCTGGACGAGCCACCGGACTCCGCCCGCGAGAAGTTCCCGAAGCGCCGAAAGGGGAAGCGACGCTCCCGCGGCGAGTAAGCAGAGGACTTCGATTCTTTTCAGGGCTTCGCGCGGGGTGTTTGCGTGAAGGGTGGCAATCGTACCCTGGTGCCCGGTGTTTAACGACTGGAGGAGATCGAGGACTTCGTTTCCGCGAATTTCTCCGAGCACGATTCGGTCGGGGCGCATACGGAGGGTCTGTTTTAAGAGTGTCCGGAGCGAAACCTCCCCGAACCCGTCCGCGTTCGCCGCCCGCGAAATGAGAGAATAGAACTGCGGGTGGTTCGGTGCGAGTTCGGGCGTATCCTCGAGCGCGAGAATTCGCTCCGAGGGGCCCACTTCCGAGAGGAGCTCATTCATGAGGCGAGTTTTTCCGGAACCCGTAGAACCCGAGATCAGGATCGTTTGGTGGGAACGTACGATTTCGCGCAGGAGTGGGTAGTACGGAGAAGAAGCCCAAACTTTTTCGGCGATTCCGGGCTCGGGGAGTTTCCGCAGCGAAACGAGGAGGCCACTCGCGGAGAGGGGAGGAAAAAGGGCATGGAGGCGGTGACGGAAAGGGACGTGCGAATCCCCCGGAATGACGAGATCGATGAACGGGAATTTCGCGTCGTAGGATTTTCCAGCAGCGGAGATTTGCCGGAGGACCCAGTTCCGAATTTCTTCTACTCCCGTAAAAAATCCGAGATCCGGCCGTAATCCTTCGCCACGGTCGAAAGTGAGTCCGCGGGCCGAAAAGCAAATATCGGTGATTCCGGGATCCGCGAAGAGCGGAAGGAGGCGGTCCTCCAGACTCTCGCGCGGAAAAAAGGCCGGGACAAAATGGAGCTCGGGGCTTTTAGTTTCCGTGCTTAAGGTACTCATGGTTGGAAAATCTCCGCATTCTCGCGCGAATTTCCGTCAGGTTCAGGCAGGTCCACCGGAGAAACATTACCGGAATCCACGGCGGAACCTCCGGCAGCGAAAGCATTAAACGGAAAATCCTTCGAAGCCCGAAGTTCCATTTCGTCAATCGGGCTAATCCAGTTGCGCGGGAGCGGAGACGGCCCCGTCGGATGGTCGATCCCGAGCGCCGTTCGGGGCGCGTCCGGTACATTTCGCGACGGAAGTAGGACCGCTACGAGTTCGGAGCGGTCTTCTAAGAATTCTTGCGACCCGAAAAGGAGCCCGAGCACGGGGATATCTTTTAGGAACGGCAATCCGCGCGCGGCCTTTTTAATTCCCTCTTGGAGGAGTCCGGAGAGGAGGAGGGGTTCCCCGAAAGTCGCATCGACCTGCGTTTTCATGCGGTTCGATTGGAGACCGGGAATGCGGTCGATCGCGATCTTCGGATCGAGGTGGCTCACTTCCGTAAGGATGTCCGCACGAACCTTCCGCCCGGTCGCGGCGCCGACCTTTAGTTTTAGAGAAAGGCCGTACGACTTCCATTCAACGCGCGAGGAATAGGATGTTTTCGATTCGATCGGGACCTCGCCGCCCGCGAAGAGTTCGGCTTCACCCGGTGCGCGCACGACGAGTTCCGGTCGCGAAAGCACGCGCGCCGAACCGTCGTTCTCAAGTGCCGTGATCGCGGCTTCGAGGGAGAGCGCGGTCGAAACTCCCATGCTCGAAACGCGGAGGGCGCCCGGCAGGATTCCTGGGAGGTCCACGCCCAGGGCCCGCGAGCGGTTTTTCCGGAGTTCGAGGAGGAAGACTTTAAAGTGGATCGTCGGATCGCGGTCGGGGAGCGAATCGGTTTCGAGTTCGACGAGCGGATAAAGTTTAGCGAGCGCACCCGAGACGTTCACGCGCGTCCGCGGATCGGGGAGGCTACCCCGCACCACGATCGATTTTGTTTCCGCGTTTGCGAGGAGTTCGAGTTCGTCCCGGTATTTTCCGGCCGCGATCCACGTTTTCAGTTTTCGCTCGCCGTCCCGGTAAAGCGCATCGCTCGGCACGACTTCGGTGCGGACCTCATTCGGGAAGGCAAAGGTAAGCGCACCGATGCGCGTGGCCTCGGCGGCAGAGGCGACCGTTCCCGAGAGGAGGTAGACGACCTTCCCTTTTTCGGGATCACCGGTGACCCAGACTTCGACCTCGGCGAGGCCCGAGAGCCGTTTTTCGAGGTCGGTCACGGGACCTTTTTTCCAAGCGCGGACCTCGATTGACCGGTGTTCGCTCGTTCCGTCCGTTTTCCAGACCAGCAGGTCCGTGATTCCCGCGCCGACCGCTTTTAATAAAAGAGTGTTTTTTAACCCGCCCGGACCGGGGAGCGCCCGGAGAATCGGTGAACCGATCGAGTAACGTTTCAGGTCCGGGACCGAGACCATCCGCTGCTCGCCGAGGGATAAAATCACGGGTGGGCGCTCCGCAGGGGAATGAGCGGAGCCCGGTTCCGCCCGGTCCTCCCCCCGGGCCGCGGGCAGTATGGCTGCCTGCGTTACTGAAAGTGTCAGGAAAAAGGCCGAAATCTGACGGAATCGATTCATGAAAAGTCCTCCGGGGATTACCGGAGGGAGAGGCAAAAGAACGGCCAACTCGGGTGAGGAGTTCATTGACCCGATATTGGGTTTACGCTAAGTTCCGAGCTTCATTTTAGAAATATTGGAGAGACTAAGTCATGTCATCACGTACTGGGAAGACCCGTAACGCACGCCGAGTTCGCCGCCATAACAAGGGCAAGCCACGTAAAAAAGAAGAGCAGAACAAAGGAACGACTCCTCGGTTCCCGATCCACATCGATTAATCTCGATTTGACGATCTCTCTGCCTCTCTCTGAACGTCTTTCCGAATCTTTAAACTAAACTTACGGCGGAAACCTAGCCGACGGTGCCTGCGCACATTCATGCGCCACCGAATCCTAGATTGAAATCTAGATGGGAAATAGCATGAGCCACTCTCTCTTCACCTCCGAGTCCGTAACTGAAGGCCACCCGGATAAAATGGCCGATCAAATTTCGGATGCGGTGCTGGACGCGCTCCTCACTCAGGATCCTCGCTCGCGCGTCGCGTGCGAAACGCTCGTGACCACCGGGCTCGTGGTCGTAGCGGGAGAAGTGACGACGAATGCTCGTGCGGACTACGCGCACATCGCTCGCGAGGCGATCAAGAAAATCGGGTACGACGATTCGGATAAAGGGTTTGATTATAAAACCTGCGCCGTCATGGTCACCCTCGACCGCCAGTCTCCCGACATCGCCCAGGGCGTGAACGTCGGTGAAGGCGCGCATAACCAAAAAGAGCAAGGCGCCGGCGACCAGGGAATCATGTTCGGCTACGCCGTTCGCGAAGCGGATAATTTCATGCCGCTTTCGATCGATCTTTCCCATAAACTTGCGTACCGCCTTTCGGAAGTTCGGAAAAACGGAACTCTCGGCTGGCTCCGTCCCGATGGAAAAACGCAGGTCACCGTTGAATACGAAAACGGAATCGCGAAGCGCATCGACGCGATTGTCGTATCGACTCAGCACGATGAATCCGTCACCCAGAAGCAGATTCACGAAG
>JANXTV010000274.1 GCA_025352185.1 Oligoflexia bacterium | reverse complement strand
GTTCGCGGTGCGGAGGCTCCGAAACGAGCCGAATCTCAAACGCGTAGTGTCCGCGCGCGACTTTCTGGATCACCCCGAAATAAACGGGTAAATCGTACTTCCGGGCAAATTTTTCGGCGCCGAAGGGGATACCGGTGTCTTGATTGAGAAACTTCCCCCAGTGGGCCTTTCGTGGATCGCCCGGAGACTGGTCGATTCCGAAAACCATCAGAAAGGGGAGGGCCCGTTTTTCTTTCACCAGCGTGAGTTCGGTCTCGAAAAACTCGCCCACCTCCTTCATCGGAATCATTTCCAGCCCGTACTTACCTCGGGTCGCGCGCATCTTTTTATCGAGGTACTGATTCGAGAGGGGTTTATAAATCGCGACCGCCCGGTGGCGGATCTGTTGCCGGAGGGCGATGGCGAACCACTCCCAGTTATTATAGTGTCCGCCGGTTAAGATCACCGAGCGCGAGGCCGCGAAGGCTTCGTTTAAAATCTCGGGATTCCGGACCTTGAAACGTCCATTAATTTCCGATTTCGAGAGGGTGAACCCTTTAAAACTCTCGACGATGAGATCGCAGAAGTGGCGATAGAAATCTCGGGCGATCGCTTCACGCTCGGCTTCCGATTTTAGGGGAAACGATTTCCGAATATTCTCGGCGACGACTTTCGTGCGGTAGCGAACGACATGAAGCACGAGAAAATAAAGCACGTCCGAGATCCGGTAGAGGATCGGCATCGGAAGTAAAGAAACCGGAAGGATGAGGATACGGTAGACGAGGGCCGTCATGAATAGCTCTAGCTTAAGGCGAAGATTCGCCCGGGTCTACGGGGCATTAAAGGCACGGGGGCCCCGGGACGGGGATTGATCCGGGTTCGTCCCCGTATTAACGTCGGCGGAGATGAAAATTCCTGCACTCGTCGGCGTCGTACACCTCCCGCCCCTCCCCGGATCGCCCGGAGCCTTCCGCGCCCATCCCGCCGATGCGCTCCGCACGGCCGGACTTCGCGCGGTTGAAGAAGCGAAGGCGCTCGCGAAGGCCGGATTCGGCGCCGTGATCCTCGAGAATTTCGGGGATATCCCGTTCTATAAAAACTCGGTCCCTCCGGAAACGATCGCCAGTCTCTCCTTCATCGCCGCTGCCGTTCGGGAGTCGGTAAGAATCCCGATCGGGATTAACGTTTTAAGAAACGATGCGGCCGCCGCGCTCGCGATCGCCGCCGTGACGGGATGTAACTTTATCCGGGTGAATGTCCTCGCAGGAGTGAGCGCGACTGACCAGGGATTAATCGAGGGAAAGAGCGCGGAGCTCCTACGCGAGCGGGATCGCCTCGGGGCCGACGTCGGCATTCTCGCCGATGCGCACGTAAAGCACGCCCGGTCGCTTTCTTCGGCAGATTTAGGACTCGAGATTGAAGAGATTTTCCTCCGCGCGGGCGCCGACGGCGTGATCATCACTGGCGCGACCACCGGCCGGAGTGCTTCGAGCGAAACGCTCGACTCCGCGGTCCGGGCGATGAAGCATTTAAAAGTGCCGGTCTTTATCGGGAGTGGTTCGACCGCGGAAAACGTTGCGAGCCTGCGTGCGAAAGGCTTCGGAATCATCGTGGGTTCGGATCTTCGGAAGCGCGGTAAAGCCGGCGCGCCGCTCGATGCCGTCCGGATCCGAAATTTCGTGAAAGCCGCGCGGAAAAAGAAATGAAGTTAGGCCTCCTCCTCCTCCGCGGGCTGAAAAGGAAGCGAGTGCCCACGCCTCGGGTGGCGCGGGCTTCGCGGTCGCGGAAGCGGCGGAACTTTTTCGTAACGGCGGCGTCGGAGATCCCGGCCGGGCCGGAACGGGAAGCCATCACTTCCGCCACGACCGAAATTCTCCCCGTCGCGGTCGCACTACCGCCCGAGGCGTCCCCCGTCATCGTACGGCCCGACGACCGCACCCTCGGCGCGCCCGAGCTCCTCCGCCCCGACGAAAAGCTTCGGCAGAGTATCGAAAGTTTTCTCCTCGACCAGCGTTCGAAGCATACCCGCCGGGCGTACGGGAAAGACTTAAAGCGGTTCATCCAGTATCTCCACGGACGAAAGATCCACCACGGACCCGAGCGGCTCACCCGCGGGATCGTGATTGGTTATAAAGATGCGCTCCTCGAGGAAAAACTCGCGCACACCACGATCGATCGCCACCTGGCGACGTTGCGGTCTTTCTTTCGCTGGCTCGTCGAAGACGGGATCATCGAAAAATCCCCGGCGGAAAACGTGCGTTTCCTGAATCCGAAACGCCTTTCCCGGACGAACGCATTCTCGGACGAGGAAGTCGTACGTATGCTGGCGAAACCGAATCTCCACACCCGCACGGGCTCGCAGCACTACGCCGTACTGATGGTCCTTTTTTACTGCGGCCTCCGGCGGTCGGAACTCTGCGAGCTACGCACCTCGAGCGTCGGGGAAGAGCGCGGACACTTCGTGCTTCGTCTCCGCGGAAAGGGGAACGCCGAACGGGTGATCGTGATGATTCCGGCGGTGGTGAATGCGCTCGAGCACTATTTCCGGATCACCCGGAAGGACCGCACGAAGGACGCTTTTCTCTTTTCCCCGATTCGGAATAACCGGACAGGGGAGGTGGGTAAGGGGCTGGACCCGTCGATGATTTTTTACCTCGTAACCCGTTACGCGAAGCTCGCGGGGGTAGCGAACCGGGTTTCTCCCCACTCGTGCCGCGCGACCGCGATTTCGAATGCGCGCGACCACCAGGTCCCCGACCGCGCGATCCAAGAATTCGCCGGCTGGGCGAGCCCCGACATGATCACCCGCTACGATAAACGAAAAACATCGGTCGAGAATTCGGCGGCGCACGCGATCCGGTACGGAACGCGTGCGCGAGATTTGCCCGAATTTAAGGAAGAGCCGACCGACTTTTAGTTCTTTAAGTCGAAAATGGCCGACTGCTGGTTTGCTTTCGCATCGGTCGCCGCTTCTTCGGCATCTTTCCAGTCGAAGCTACCGAGGGATGTCGGCTCGCACGGAAACGTTTCTTTCTCGGCGTCTGGATAGCGCGAAAGGGTAACTGATACGCTGGCGATATCGAGTTTCATTTCCACGACGTCGTAGCCTTCGCCTTCGTAAATCATCAGCGGAACTTTCGGATTTAACGGGAAGGCGGCGGAGAGGGCCACTTTATAGGATTTCGTTGCACCGTTTTTCGTCTGAGAGTGCGAGTAGGCGGCGATGGAAAGATCGCTTTTCACGTAGATTTTCTCTTTCACGTAACCCGATGGCTGGTAGCCGACGATGTTATGCGGGGAGCATTCGTAGGCGAAAATGCCCTCGGCCTTTGCGGACGGGATGAGGTTAAACGAAATGAGGGCGACGGCGGCGAACACGAATTTCTGCATAAATACCTCTCTCGGGACTCGGAAAGGGGGCGTTTCGTACGCTCCCGGGTGAACGGATGACTGGAGAGTGTGCTACCAACCCTAATGCGGCCCGTCAATCAGTTTATATCCTAATGCGTCATTAGAAAAACGGATGGTGGCGTGCTTGTCCGCGGCTCGCCCGGATCGTTTTTATTGGGATATTTTCGGAGTTTTCGCCCCGCGGGTGCGGTTTCGCCCGGATCCCGCGCTTTCTATTTATTCGCGATAACTATTCTTATCGCGAATGCAGAATGGGGCCTGAAACGACCTGAAAAGAGGTGGTGCGTGGGCGCCGCCCTATGAGATCGGTCAGACGGTGAAGAAACTAAAACGCCCGCGTAATTCATCGTCCGCCCCGCGCGCACCCGCGGATGGGTGGCACGGCACGATGTACGATGAAGCCTTCGCGGCGCGGACGATTGCGAGTCCGGATTACGCGAGACTCGCCCGAGCGGAAACGGCCTTTCTGATCCGGGCGATGGCGCTGCGAAAAGGGGAGTCGCTCCTCGATGCGCCCTGCGGGACCGGTCGACATGCGCTTATTTTTACCGCGCGCGGGATCCGCGTGACCGGACTCGATTTGAACCCGGTGCTCCTCAGGCTCGCTCGTCGGCGGGACCGGAAATCGAAGTACGTGCGCGCGGACCTTCTCAGTCTCGCGGATTCCGGTAGTCCCCACCGAGAAAGGTACGATGCGGTCGTAAACCTCTTCACCAGCTTCGGTTACTTCCGCTCGGAAGAAAAAAACTTCCGGGTGCTCCGCGGGCTGGTCGCGAGTCTAAAACCCGGGGGAAGGCTCGCGATGAATCTCGTCGACCGCGACTGGCTCCTCCGGAACTTTCGGGCGACCTCCCATACGGTAAGTGAGGGCGTGGATGTGCTCGAACTCAGGGTCTACGACGCTCCCGCGCGCGCGATCGAATCGCATACGCTTTCCGTCGATATAAAGCGGGGGACGACGAAATCGTATTTTCACCGAACGCGCCTTTATTCGAAGCCCGAAATGGTTAAACTCTTGAAAGCTGCCGGACTTCGGCGCGTGGTGGTCTACGGGGATTCGGACGGATCAAACTACCGGAAATATGAGACCTCGCACCCGACCTATATCGGGTATAAGGACTGACGGGCAAAAATTTAAGGAAGATTTATGGATAACAAAACGAAGACTAAAACGCCTCTCCGAGCTCCGCCGCGCGCCCCGAAAATCGACAAGAAAATCGTCGAGCACGGGGAGACGCGCGAAGATCCGTATTTCTGGATTCGCGAAAAGGAGAATCCGAAAGTTGCCGATTACGTTCGGGAGGAGAATGCTTATTACGCCGACGTGATGGAACGGCTTGCGGATTTAAAGACGAACTACTTTGAGAAACTAAAGTCCCGCATGGCGCCCGAGGCGGTCGAAGTTCCGTACCGGAAGGGGCCGTACCTCTATTCCTCGACGATTCCCGAAGGCTCCGAATACCGCGTTTACGCGCGCGACGGGGCTCCGATTCTCGACCTGAATGAGATCGCGAAAAAACATAAATACGTGGCGATCGGCGCCTTCGAAACGAACGACGCCCACGATCTCCTCGCGTACTCTCTCGATACAGAAGGGGACGAGATTTACCGCATTCATTTTAAGGCGCTCACGCCCGGCTCGGGAACGGCGCCCGTAAAGAGCGCCCCCCCGGAGACGATCGAAAATACCGAAGGGGAAGTCGTTTTCTCCGCCGATGGAGCCTACCTCTATTATTTAAGACTGAACGATCAACATCGCCCGTTCCAAGTCTGGCGCCACGAACTCGGGACTGAACCCACGAAAGATGGTCTCCTCTACGAGGAACTCGATCCCCGGTTTTTCGTCTCCCTCGGTTCCTCGACGGACGGAAACTGGATCCTCGTGAATGTCGCCAGCGCCGAAAGCTCCGAGGTTTATTTCGCCCAGCGCGCAGGGAAGATCGATCGACTCGAGCTCTTTCGCCCCCGTGCGGATAAACTCGAGTACGAACTCGATGCGCAGGGTGCGCAATTCCTCATCCACTCGAACTTCGAGGAAGTGAACTTCGGCCTCTACGAAACGCCGAGCGCGAATCCCGCGCGGGAACCGAAGGACTGGAAACCGATATTCGTCGGTGACGCGAAAATCGATATTCGGGATTTCCAGGTTTTCGAGAAGCATTTTGCGGTCCTCTACGCGGACGAAGGCGTGCCCTCCGTGCGTATTTTTCCCGAAGGGGAGGACCTCGCGTTTCCGGAACCGATCCGCACGGTCGGTTTCCTGAATAACGAAGAATACACGAACGACTTCGTGCGGGTCGCGTATTCAAGCCCGCTCACCCCGAACCAGACGATTGATTATGATTTAAGGACCCGCGTGCCGAGCATTCGTCACGAACAGGTCGTGCCGGGATACCGCCGCGAAGATTACGCCGTCGAACGGATCACGGTCACCTCGCACGACGGCGTGAAGGTCCCGGTCTCCCTGATGTTCCGAAAAGCCGACCGCGGAAAAGCATTACCCACGCTCCTTTACGGATACGGGTCCTACGGGATGGTGACCCAGACCGCGTTTAGTTTCATGCGTTCGATCATCGTCGATGCGGGCTTCCTCTACGCCATCGCCCATATTCGCGGGAGCGGTGACCTCGGCCAGCGCTGGTACCGCGAGGGAAAATACCTGAAAAAGAAGAACACCTTCCTTGACTTCGAAGCGGCGGCGAAGGGACTGGTCGCGACGGGGCGCACGCTTCCGGGAGAAATTACGATCCACGGGGGGAGCGCGGGTGGACTGCTCGTCGGCGCGACCCTGAATTTAAATCCGACTCTCTACCGCGGCGTAATCGCCGAAGTACCCTTCGTGGATGTGCTGAGTACGATGTTTGACGAAACCCTCCCGCTCACTCCGACGGAATGGAACGAGTGGGGAGATCCTCGGGAGCTCGAGTATTTCCGGGCGATGCGGGAGTACTCACCTTACGACCGCCTCGTAAAAGGGGAGTATCCCTACCTCCTCGTGAACGGCGGATGGAATGATCCGCGGGTGACGTACTGGGAGCCGACGAAGTACGTCGCTCGGCTGCGGGAATTTCGAACGGATGACCGCCTGACCATTCTCGATATCGAAATGGGCGCCGGTCACTTTGGGGTGACCGGGCGATTCGCGGCGCTCGAAAAGCCGGCCGAGCTCCTCGCGTTTCTTCACGCGATTCATTTTGAGCGGGAGAGGCTGAAGTAGACCTCGAAAAGGAAAGGCCCCGCACGGGTGGTGCGAGGCCTCGTTACGATTCGAAAGGTACCGAGAGATTACTTCTCGGCCGAGTAAATCTTATAAACCGAGTAGGCCGAGTCCCGCGCGAGGGCGTTATAGACGCCGAGTTCGCGGTACTCGATCACCACTTTCTGGGAAGACTTCAGTGCGGTTAATGCGCAGTCGTACATCGCCTGAGACTTAATTGTCATTTCCGTGAATACGTTCCCGGAATCGCCTTCTTGCATCATCATCTCGTAAGATTTCGAGGTGAATCCCGAGCGGCTAAGCTTAACGACGCGTCCGATCCGTTTTCCAACCGACCATTTCCCGTTCGCGGCTTCGTCCGAGCAGATCGACGTAAGTTTTGCTTCGGGGCGAATCGCTTCGATGTCGAGCGCCTGGTAGGCGGTGTCTGATTTCATAAAGAGGCCGTTCACTTCACTTTTATAGTGAATGACGATGGGGTTTCCCATTTGCTTCTCGAAATCGGCAGCGTCTTTCGTCGAAGTCGAGAACTGCCAAGGATTAATCTTCGTCGTGGTGGTCGAAGTGGTGACGTTTCCATCGGTGTCCGTGGTGGTGGTCGTCGATGTCTTCGTTAAAATCGACGAGTCTTTTCCCATGAGCATCTCGCCTTCACCGGTTTTTGTGACGAGCCACTGTTTCTCTACGGCAAACTTATTAATGATACCGGCGCGGTAGCCTTCGGAATATTTCGGGCCGGCCATCGTAACGAATGAAAGGGCGGCGATTACACCGGTCGACAGTAAAACGAGGGGAGAGGCAGCTTTCATAGTAAATACTCCTGCCCTCCTTAAAGCGAATTCCGAGCCAGCTAAAAAATCTATCATTTCGGTTGGCTAGGAATTCCCGACCGTAAAAGAGTTTAACACCTGACCACGAAAGCCGAATGTCACGGGTGAGCGGGACCGATAAAACGAAGTGCGTGCGCTCACGGGCGAGCCTACCTCTGAGAGTTTAAGCCGTGTTAAAGTAACGTCTGATAATAGATATTATGTTAACTAGAAGGCCGATAAAGCGCTCTTAATGAGGTTATAATAGACTTGAGGCGTTCCGGTCGCTATCTTTCGAGTATGAAAAACTTCATCGTGCTCTCCCTCGTATCCCTGTTCTCCGTCACTGCGTTTGCTGGCCAAGGCGTAAATCCGAAAGCAAACCCGACGGCCGCTCCTCTGAAAATTCCGGGTTTCGATCCCGCGCCGAAGGGCGTCCGCATCCACTTTGCGAATCTAAAAAATAACCAGACCGTCGTGAAGAAGTTCACCGTGAAATTTGCGGTCGATGGTTTAAAGGTCCAACCCGCGGGCGAAATCGTGGCGGGCACCGGGCATCACCACCTGATTATCGACGGCGACGCGATTCCGCCGGGCCAAGTCGTACCGGCCGATGCGACCCACATCCATTTCGGTAAAGGCCAAACCGAGACCGAACTCG
>JANXTV010000243.1 GCA_025352185.1 Oligoflexia bacterium | reverse complement strand
TTCGATTTCCTGATAAAGAAAAGAGTGCTGGGAATACGTGAGCGAAAGGGATTCCATCACGGTGTTCGAAAATCCGTAGATCACCGCGAGCGGTTTCGGGAGCGTCTTCATCTTCGTGGAAAACTCGTGCGACCAGCTCTTAAAGTTCCCTAGGGTCAGCACCTTACTCGCATCGGCTCCGGCTATCTTGAGAAGGGCTTGGATGTGCACGAGCCGTTCGGGCGTGTTTACGCGAAGGATCGCGATTCCCGTAACCCCGCTCCGGTGGCGAATGCGATAGATCCGGTGGAATCCCTCCTGTTTCGGAAGTTCCTCTTCGAGCGTCCATCCGTTTCGTAGAAGCCCCTCCTTCGCGGATTTTACATCGCCAATCGAGACGATCACCCGGTTTTCCATTCGCACGGCATCGAAAGCGGTTCCGAGTTGTTTTTTCGTATACTCAAGCGGTTTTTCAAGCGTGTGATTCTCGGCACTGACGTCGAGAACTTCCTTCACGAACCCAAATCCCGCGAAGTTCTCCGACGTGCGATCAGCTGTCGTGAGGTTCGAGGGGATAGAGCGTTCGGTCCGATCCCAAACCTTGAACATCGGGTTCGAGGTTTCACCGAGGCGATCATAGCGGTACTTCGAGAACGTGAGACGGAAAAAAGTCCGCTTTTGCGTGACCGGCGAGGCGCTCGCGCGGTGGAGCGTGTAGGAATTCATAAAGTACATCTGTCCGGGAACCGCGGCGATCTCGTTCAAAGGATCGACTTGTTTGTCCATTTCCGAAAAATAGTTGTGTTTAGCAGGGTCGAGGCCGGAAGTGTTAAATGGCTGATCGTAGAAAATCGTAGGTACGGAGTCACAGACGACATAGCTGTGATCCACCTCGTATCCTTCGCCCTGCCGAGGGCCTTGGAACCCATCGACGTGCGTACCCGCTCGCCTCTGCATGTCCCCGGCGTTCACCAGGCCCTGGTCGATCGTAAGGTAGGAATAATATTCGCTGAACTCCGGATTGATCGTCTTTTCGTAGGCCATCGCCTTCTCGATCGCTTCCTGAAATTGAGAAAGCTCCCGAGGGACGCGGACGTCTGATCCGGGGATCTTCACGGGAAGTTCGAGCACGCGGAGATCGGAATTTTTAGTGAACGTCCCCATCTCCTCAAGGTGATCCAGCGCGATCGGCGGATGCGAGATCTTAAACTCGTCGAGGTTCCACTTTCGGAGGGTGCTCTCGTACGTGGAGTGTCCGGAAAATGCGGCCGGGAGCGAGGGAAGCGAATGCGGTTCGAAAATTTTGCCGGTGGACCCGAGCGGTTTTAATTCGTAGACGATTCCGCCGACTTCGATCCGACCGGCCTTTTCGTTCGCGGCTTTCGTAAAGAGATATCCGACGCAGCTTCCCTTCAGCGCGCACGTTTCGCAGGCGCCGGGATGTGCAACAGCCGGAGGATTGTGCGTGAAGGCCAGCCCAAGGACCGCCGCTAACCCTATCGCCTTGATAAACCTTTCAATCATCTAGACTATCTATCGGTCGAAAATTACCCAAAGTTTACAACCTGCCCAGCCGAGTTGTCATAAAAATGACGAACCTAACACTAGATTGACGCGGCTACATCACGCGTAGGAGCGAAGAATCGGGAATGGCCCCGACGTCGGTTCGTGGAGTTCCTCACGATCACCCTTTGGATTCACGCCCGACGAGGCGCCCGGCCGACCGGGAAAAAATCAAACCCAATCCCCTAAGCGGCGACAGCCCCGCGCGACTACTGAGTGTGCGCAGCCGCAATCACGGGATTATACGGGGTTCCGCCGCCGGCAAGCACGCGAAATCCTATGAGGCCGTACTCGTGATCGGCACCGTCGGAAGAAGTTATGCTGTGTCCGATTGAGGCAAACACCAAAAACTTCTTACTGAGCGTCGTAACGACTCCCAGGTTCGCCTTGATGACCGCGGCTCGGTTTCCTTCTTCATCCGAAGCGAAGGACTGCTCCGTCGCTATTTCAGTCATCGCGGAGAGTCGATTCGTAAGCGGTAACCCTATGCCCACCGATGCGGCAATGAAGTCTTTCGTGTCGGGCTTTTTCGATAGGTTATACGCTAAATTTGCGGTGAGACTCACGTCTCCCTGAGTAACCTGCCCGAGTTTTTTCGTCATAAGAACGGGAAGCGTCGTGATGGTTTGAAGCCTTTTCGATTCTTCGGAATCAGACGGAGTAATCAACGCGACCTGCGGATAAAAGGCTAATTCGAGTTCTGCGGCTTCGTCGTTAAAAAATGCGTATTTCACTCCGACTTTCGATTCACCGACCTGGGCCGTACTCGATCCGCCCGACTGTGAATTCGAGTAGGGCACTTCGTACTTAAGCTGCAGGTTATCGCCGATCCCGTAATTAATATCGAGTAAGGGAAGTTCGAATTCCTTTTGGTCCTTCGAAATATCTCCGTCGGCAACCACGTTGATTTCCCACCGGTTACACCCTGGGGTGGCAGGATCATCCACGTTCAGCGGTGGCGACTGCGGCGTGCTCTCCGGGCCTTCGGCGTCTTCGCCGTGGCAGTTCATCGTCAGCAGGTGGAAGCGACTGCGCGTCGAATGACTTTCCACCCGGGACTCGCCCCTCGCCTCGACGGTCGATTCATTCGCCCCGGCGGATAAAGAAAGAATACTAACGCATAAAGCCGCAATGACTTTCATCGCGATGTCTCCTCTTACCTTAGTCACGAAATCAGAATTCTCGATCAGCTTTTTAGGATTCGTGTTCATTCTTCCCCCCCGGGAAAATGTTCATTCATTTTAGATGAGCCGGGAGGAAATGCGGAAATCCAACCGGCCCGGGAATGGATTTACATAGTTTCGGTTGTACAGCAAGTCAGGGTGTCCGAATAATACTCCGACCAGGCGTCGGCTTTGACTTTAACCAAAAAAAGGGGAAAAACATTCACTCCGGATCAATAACGTCAGTCTCGGGGGACTTTTGAAAAACACAGAAAAAAGCGCGGAAGCCGATAGTAATTTGAGCAAAGTACCTGAACTGACCGCGATCTTCTGGGTGATTAAAATCTTTGCCACCACTTTAGGCGAAACGGGAGGCGATGCGGTCTCGATGTCGATGAATCTGGGCTACCTAGTCAGCACGCTTATTTTTTCCGTCATCTTCCTGGTCGCCGTCATCGTTCAAATCAAGGCGCCGCGTTTCCATCCAGTCATTTACTGGACGACGATTATCGCGACTACTACCGTCGGAACGACGCTAGCGGATTTCGCGGATCGATCGCTCGGGATCGGCTACGCCGGCGGATCGCTGCTTCTCTTAAGCCTGCTGATGGGATCGTTGTTCGTTTGGTATAAAACGCTCGGTTCCGTTTCGGTCGACACGGTAAGCAACCCGAAATCAGAAATGTTCTACTGGGTCACCATCATGTTCTCCCAAACCCTCGGAACCGCTCTCGGGGATTGGACCGCCGATTCGGCGGGAATGGGGTACAGCGGGAGCGCGGCTTTATTCGGCGCCCTTCTTCTCGTGGTCGTCGTTCTTTATTTTAAAACGAAGATCTCCCGCATCTTCCTTTTTTGG
>JANXTV010000242.1 GCA_025352185.1 Oligoflexia bacterium | reverse complement strand
CGGCGGTCGTCGGGCGAAGCGGATTCGGCATCGTTTTCCCCCACTCTTCCATCGTCATCGCAGCCGGCATCGGATGGTAACCGCGCGCGATCGTATTCGGGACCGGTGGTTTCATTCCCGGCTGTTGATACTTTAGACCCTTCGTCCAGTACATGTCGGGCATGTAGATGAAATTCGGGGACTCGTGCTTTCCGCAGCCCGAAAGTCCGACGACGGAAACCAGAGTTACGACTGCGAGGAGTAAATTCACGTTTTTCATTCGAACCACCCCCGCGCTTCAACGCTCTTAACTTCGTGCGCTCCGACCGACGAAAGGTAGGTTTTCGCTTCAGATTCCTCGAAGGCTTTAAATTTTGCGAGCCGAGCTTGGTATTTTACGACGTCCGCATCGTCCATTTCGTGCAGTTCTTCCGCAGATTTCAAGGCAGGAGCGTCGATCATGAGGGCGAAACGATCGCGGGTAATATTATTGTCGAATGCCCGTTTCTTCGTATTCGGAAAGCCATTCAATAGGAACATCGCTCCGACGGTGCAGAGTCCAGCGAAGAGGATCGTAAGTTCAAAGAAAATCGGCACGAACGCGGGCCAAGACCAGAGCGGCTTACCGCCGACATTTAACGGCCAGTCGATCACGCTCGTCCAACCCTGGAGCAGCATCGCGGTCATGAAGCCAGTGAGTCCGGCTCCAAGGGTCACAAAAGGAAGTGGAGAACGCTTCAGGCCTTGGGCCTTTTCGAGTCCGTGTACGGGATAAGGAGTGAAGCAGTCGAAACTTTCGTAATTCGCCGCTTTCACTTTTTTCGTCGCTTCCATGAGCGAGGATGCGGAATCGAAAAATCCGACTACGCCCGCGAGCTTGGGTTGTTTCACTGGATTACCCATGGTGCTCACCTCCCGCTTCGGCGCCTGCGCCGTGGTGCTTCTGCTCACCTTCCTTATTTCGGACCTTCGAAAGGTACGAAACGGCTGGTTGCGTGTTCAGAACTTCAAGTACGCGGAAGGCACGTGGATCCAGCTTCAGTTTAGAAACCTCGGCTTCCGGATTATTAATATTCCCGAAGCTAATCGCGTCCGTCGGACACGTTTGTTGACAAGCCGTCTTCAGGTCGGCGTCGAGAACCTTACGGGCCTCATCCTTCGCCTTATCCTTCGCGTCGCGGATACGCTGCGTACAGAAAGTACACTTTTCCATGATCCCGCGGGAACGGACGGTGACATCCGGGTTCCAAGCGAGGTTCATCGAACCTTCATAGGCTTTCCAATGATCGAAGAAGTTAAAGCGTCGCACCTTATAAGGGCAGTTATTCTGACAGTAACGAGTCCCCACGCAGCGGTTATAAACCTGCGTATTCATTCCTTCGTTATCGTGAATAGTCGCGAGAACCGGACAGACCGTTTCGCAAGGCGCGTTCTCGCAGTGCTGACAAACCATCGGTTGGAAAACCACATCGGGATTTTCGGCCGAACCACTGTAGTAGCGATCGATCCGAATCCAGTGCATTTCGCGAGATTTACGGACGTTATCCCGGCCAACGACCGGAATATTATTCTCCGACTGGCACGCGATCACGCATGCCGAGCATCCGGTGCACGCGCTCAGGTCGATCGACATCCCCCAGCGGTTGCCTTTATATTCAAACTTCGGCCAGATCGACGAAGTTTCCATCCGCAGGTGCGGATCGGTATGATTCGCTTCCTTCGGATTCGCCTTAAATTCGGCGAGCGTAATGTCGTTTACGATCGGGCGATCTTCGGTCGCATTATGCCACTGGGTGGTAGCCACCTGGTACCGTCGACCCGTTTTCGTCATTTTTACCGATGCGCCCGAAAACGCGAGACGGGTGCCCGCTACGGCCGCAAAACCTTTAACGTCCCGACCGACTTCATTCCCTACTTTTCCGGCCGCCGTACGTCCGTACCCGATCGCCATCGCGACCGTCGAAGCATGGAGACCTGGCTGAACATAAACCGGCAGTGCAATCGTTTCCGATCCGTTCGAAATTTCGACCACGTCGTCCGATTTCAGAGCGCTGGCTTCGGCGAGTTTCGGAGAAATCGCGACGTAGTTATCCCAGGTCGCGGTGGTGATCGCATCCGGTAATTCTTGCAGCCACGGATTATTCGCGCGGAGTCCATCACCCATTCCGACCTTATCGTAGGTCGCGAGGACCAGTCCGTCGGCTGCTTTCGAGAAAGCAGGAACGGCGGCGAGGGCCGAAGTTTTAAATGAGCGGGCGCTGGAGCCGGCCGATGCCGACTTCACGATTCCGTCCCGAAGCACGTTTTCCCAAGCCGTATCGAAGGATCCGCCCTTCAGGATCGTCTCTTTCCAGTTTGCGCGGAGGTAATCGTACCAGCCGGTCGCCGAAGCGGACGCGAGGAGGCCCTTCGTCTTTACGCCGGATGCTTTTGCGAGCGCGATTAAGGAATCTTGGAAGGAACGAGTCGAGTGGATCGGGGCCAGGGCCGGTTGCTGAATCGCGACGACGCCTTTTTTCGGCATCGCATCGCCCCAGTTCTCGAGGAAATGGTGATCCGGTAAAACGAAGTCCGAGAGCAATGCCGTTTCGTCTTCGCGGTCCGAAATTGAAATCACGAGCGGCACCCGGGTGAGCGCGGCGGTGAATCCGGTCGAGGCCGGAAGGGTATAGACCGGATTCGTTCGGTAAATAATGAGCGCGTCTACGGCTCCGGAATTCATTTCCGAAATGAGTTTTGCGACGTCCGCGTAGCGTCCACCGACTTTAGTGAACGGTGATCCCGTGCCGTCGACGGTTTTTCCGTCGTTACCGAGCGTAGAGTTCAGAAAGTTCGCAATCGCCTGTAATCCAGGAGCGGTAGCGGTCTTCGAAGAGAGCCCCCCCGCAACGACGATCGATTTCCCGGCGGCTTCGAGGAGTGCCTCGGCCGCTTCTTTTAAAAGTTTCGCATCGACACCGGTATCGGCGGAGACCGCTTCAATCGTGTAGGAAGCGAGAGCAGCGGGAACTCCGCCTTTTTTCTTCGCGACTTCGTTCGCGATCGCCGCACCGATCTTTAATTCATCGCCCGGGCGAACCGGAAAACGAGAGTCGGCATTCGCGCCGGTTACCGTCATCATCGATTCGGCGACGAAAAGTTTCGACATTTTCGCCGAAGCGGCCTTATTTCCGTCAAGCTTTCGCATCTTCGACCAATCGAGAGCAAACTCAACCGGCGAGACCCACGAGCCTAGGAAATCGGCGCCTAAGGAAAGGACGACTTCGGCTTGATCAAAATGGTAATTCGGGATGATCGCCGAACCGTAAGCTTCCGCCTGGCCATCGGCCATATCTTCGAGCGAAATCGGATCGTATTCGAGGTGCGCACCGCCCGCGAAGCCCGCAAGGAACTCGGTCGTCAGACGTTTCGTGGATTCCGAGACCATTCGTCCGGAGAGCACGCGAACCCGGCCCGAACCCGCCGCAATCGTTTTCAGTTTCCCGCCGATTTCGGCGTCGACGTCTTCCCACTTCGCCGCTTTCGATCCTTTTCCGCGGGAAACTTTTAAGGGTTCCTTCGCGCGGTCCATATCGTAGAGATCTAAAATCTGGGCCTGATTCCGCGCGGAAAGTTTTCCGCGGTTCATCGGGTGATCGGGATTTCCTTCGAGCTTAATCGGACGTCCTTCGCGCACTTTCGCGAGCAGCCCGTATCCCGTTTCTGGACAGACGGTGGCGTAGTAGTTCGCGATCCCGCCGGTGACTTCTTCCGGTTTTACGACGTAAGGGATGATTTTATGGACGGGACGGCGCGCGCAGGCGAAAGACGCCATCGCCATCGAAGCTCCCATGAGCGTGAGGAAGTCCCGGCGTTTTATCCCCTTCGTATCGAGACGTTCGATCATCTCCAGCGTTTCAATCGGCTTATCGTGGAATTCCTGCGACCGTTTTTCGAGGGTCGCGGGATCGCTCCAGTAGGTTGCGGAAAGCTCTTCGGTTCCGATCCAATGCCGGGGCTGCTGAAAAGGGGTGTCCGTATTCGGGCGGGTTGAGTTCAGGTTTTCACTCATTTTATTCTCGGGAGGGTTAAAAAATTAGTAATGGCAGGTCTGACACTGGATCGGAGCAACGAGCCCCTCTCCGTTCGGATGACCTTTAGCTTCCATGAATTCGAGTACGTTCGACGGAGTGGAGCGGCCTTTATGGCATTCCATGCACCAACCCATCGTCAGCGCGCCGAACTGATAAACCTTATCCATCGTCTGGATTTCTCCGTGACAGGTCTGGCAGGAAACTCCGGCGGCGACGTGACGTTTATGCGGAAAATAAACGAAGTCCGGGAGCTCGTGAATGCGCACCCATTCAATCGCTCGATTCTCGGCCCAAGCGGCGGCAACCTGCTTAATGAGCGGGCTGTCGGTCTTCACGAGTTTATGGCAGTTCATGCAGACTGCAGTGGACGGAATCGATGCGTGTCGCGACTTCTCGACGTCCGAGTGACAGTACTGACACGGAACTTTATTCGTTCCGGCGTGGAGTTTGTGACTAAACGGAATGGGCTGAGTGGGTGAATACCCTTGGTTCGAAGTTCGGGGCAGCACGGATGCCACCGATACACCGACCACGACCAGCACTACTCCACCGACGACCAGACTAAGAACCTTAGACATGTTGGCTCCGAGACTCGTGGGGATGTCCCCGCGAGACGCGCTCCCTGCGCAGTAAAATAAAGGATTTAGGTTTCCTTAGTATCTGACAAAGTTTCACTACCGTTGGCAAGTAAAACTAGGGGTCACGGGGACTTTGCCCCTCGCGGCAAAAATGAATTTCAAGCGAGGTGCTCTGCGACATTTCTACTAAGGTTTCATCGCGATGAGAACGGCAAGGGCTTGCTTGCCGTCATTCGTCTCGGTGTAGAGTAAAATTTTAAAGTCTTTAAAGAGCTCTTTCAGCTCACCCGGATTCAACAAATATTCACGGGGTACGCCGGTCGAACCCGGAAGCTTTAATTGATCAATCGTCTGATTTTCAAAAACAATTACGCCGCCCCGCTTCAGCCCTCTTTTGATCTGCGGAATGAGGGATCGCTGCAGGTACTGGATGTTCAGAATCACTTCATAATTTTCGGGCTTAATTTGGTAGGTATTCAGGTCCGCATTAATCGTCGCGATTTCGACTTTGCTTTCCTTTGCGAGTCGTTTCGCCTTACGAATGGCGACCTCGGAAATATCGACCCCATCGACGACAAAGCCCTTTTTCGCGAGGAATACGGCATTACGCCCCTCCCCCATCGCGATATCCAGCGCGCGCCCCACCGGGAGAATATCGACGTGGTTCACGAGGAGCTCCGAAGGCTCTTTCCCGAATACGTAGTTTTCCTGGTCGTAGACTTGATCCCACTGTGATCGATCGGACTCGGAGTCATCACCCGTCACTTTTTGGAACGCGTTAGTTCCCTTCGACGCGGTGTCGGAATTCGACGGAGCGCACTGGCACCCAGCCAGACAGAGAAAGAGTCCGAGCACGCCACTCCGAAGGGCGACACCAAGAATTGACCGTTCCGAATTGGTTTGATAGGCCTTAAGGATGTTTGGACTTTCCGGCGAACACATCGTCATCTTACTTATTATTTTGCTGATCTTCGGTCCCCGCAAGCTCCCTGAATTAGGGAACACGCTCGGGAAGGCGATAAAGAACTTTAAAGACTCCGTATCGGGAGTTCAAGAAGCGAAGTATCGAAATCTCGACGACACCGCGGACCGCGCTCACGTCGTTTCGGAAACGAAAACCGGCGAAGCTGCGAAAACCGCCGAGGCCGATCCGGTCGTCGCCGCGACCGATCCTACGAAAAAGACCTAAACTCCTAACTCGAAAGTGACCCGCGATGGTTCTGGATCATAAGAACTTCACGAAATACCTAAATCGTCACGAAATTGATGTCGCCGTTCGAGGTGTCGCGGAGAAATTGAATCACGATTACGCCGGTAAAGAAGTCGTGCTCGTCTGCGTTCTGAAGGGCGCCTTCGTATTCTGCGCGGATCTCGTCCGCCAGCTCGACCTGAAGTGCGACGTCGAATTCGTGCGGCTCTCGAGCTACGGCCGGGCCCTGCGTTCGACCGGTACCGTAACGATCCTGAAGGACATCGGCATTGATATCCGCGATAAGCACGTGCTCATCGTCGAAGAGATCATCGATAGCGGCCGGACCCTCCGTTTCCTCTACGACCGCCTGAAATCAGCGGGACCAGCGACGGTCGAAATTGTCACGCTTCTGGATAAAAAAGCGAAACGCGTGACGGATGTACCGGTGAAGTACGTCGGCCGTGAAATCGATGACCAGTTCCTCGTCGGATACGGCCTCGACCTCGAGGAGAAGTGCCGGAACCTCGCCGATATCTACTATCTGAAATACCCGAACTGATACTCGAGGCGGGACCCTCGCGGATTACTTAATCCCGATCGAGGATTCGTTCGGCGATCGCATCACCGAGACGTTTTCCGGCTTCAATATCGGAAGGATGGTGAACGCCACCGAGCACTCGGTGCATCGCGATTTCATCCGCCCGAGCGAGGAATGCAGCCGCGCGTTCCGGATAGAGAGTCCCTAGGATTCGCGCGTAAACCCGAGAAATCGTGGCGTGCCCACTCGGGTAAGAATAGTTATTCGGCATTTTTATACACGGCTTAATTTCCGCGTGGCTCACGAACGGTCGCGGGCGTTTATAAATTAATTTTGCGATGGAATGGTCGAGCCCCGCCGCAATCATCCCGCGCTTCATATCGATAGAAAAATGTCGAACTTCTTTATCGGTGAGAAGGCCGTGAGGACCGCCGAATAGATTCTTAAGCGTCCCCTTCTCTTCGGTCGCGGCGGCCGCGCACTCCTCGGCAGTCCGCGTTTCCTGATAGTGCATCAAGATTTTAAAGTCTTCATCGGACTCGGTCGTTCCCATCGCTGGAAAAGGACCGACGATTTTCTTTAAATGAAGAATCGGGAACGGTGCCGCTTCGGCGGCCGTTACGGAGTGAGCCGAAAAAATAATACCGAGGGAGAGGAATAATCCGACCGATTTTACTAAAAACATAAGGACTCCTTTAAAGTGAGGTGAGGACTAAAAACCATACGAATTATCTTTGGGGAGAGACGCGGCGATATCCGAATCGGAAGGCTTCGTCACTTCGCTATCGACTGTATCGGAGACTGGATCGGCGAATGCATTCTCTCGTTTCACTGTTTCTACGGGGAGGCTCGCCGCCGCGGTATTCGAGAAGAGTTCCGTAAGGAGCGCATTCCGTTTTCGCGGAGCCCCGTCCTGGAATCCCGCGGTGGGCACAACGACGTAACGGGGAGCGTCCTGAAAACCGTCCGCCGACGCGACCGTCGGGGTCGATTTCTTAGCCGGCGGCTTAACGGCGGGTTTCGCCGGGGTCGGATTTTTCACAACGGTTTTTATCGCGGGTTTCACGGCAGGTTTCTCTACCGTTTTTACGACCGGTTTCACAACGGGTTTTACCCCTGGCTTAATTCCGCCATCGGCCCGTCCCGTTTTTAAGATTCGTCGAAACGATTTAGAACAAAGGGGCGCGCGATGTTTCGTGGCGAAATAGCGAGGCGTAGCGAGCAACGCGACCGAAATATTAAAGTTCGGGCATAACATGGCCCAGCGACCGAAACATTTCACTTTATCGCTGGTGTCGGTACCCACATCGCAGGTCTGCAGTTTATCGAAGGCACTCCGAATCTCGGGAAGATCATCCTCAAACATCGTCTGCGCACCACATCGGTCGATGACGTCTTCCGGATGGGAAGCGTAGAGAACTTTCATATCTTCGATCATTTTGCGTACGATTTTTCCCGTATTCGATACGGTTAACTGATCGGCCGACATTTGGACGAGGCCAAAGTTCGTTTGGAAATTATACTTAACGCCTTTGAGGTTGAGGAGTTTATCCACGGTAGCGACGCGGGACCGAAGTCCGGGCTTACCCGGATCACTTTTCGGATTATCCGCACGGAAGGACTCGGTAGAAGTTTTTCCGCCCTTATAGTGCATATCGGTAACAACGGCGGTCGCATTACTCGACTCGTAGGGAGTCATGCCGAGTACTTTTGCAAAACGTGCGATCTCCGTATCGCTAATTTCGGATTTCGAGTGATCGACGTAGTAACGAAAATGTTCAAAATAAAGTTGTCGGAGATTAGAGGTCGTCTTCGAACGGCATACGGCTTCATCGGAAGCTTCGGAGAGCAGTGCCGCTTCGTCGCCCGTACGGTAGTCTTTCCAGTTTCCCGTTTCATCGGAAAGCAAAGGACCCTTAATTCCGAGCGGACTCGCGGCGTGCGCGCCGGGCATCGAAGCGACGGTCAGAAAGACCGAAACTTCGAGAAAGGGGCGAACTTGGGAAATGAGCGAACGAGCAGAATTCATAAAGTGTCGCATCGGAACCTCCTAGGGTTGCGAGACCCCAGTTGCATAGGGCGTTCTAACGCATTGCATCTCCTTACGCAATACCTGATTATTCTTATCGAATATAGGACAAGACCCCGGGATGATGAGGGAACTCGCGGACCCTATCGCCCGAAATCGAACTCGCCCATTTCGGCAGAGATGTCCGCCGCCGGGGGGCGCTGCATTAAAGCGCGCAAAACGTCCCTAGCCGGCCTATCTCCTCGAATTAATTCAGAAACTCCTTGAGTGATGGGCATGGGGATTTTTCGCTCATTCGCAAAAGCCGAGATGATCTGCGTAGTTCTGACTCCCTCCGCCACCGCCCCAAGTTCCCGAAGAATGACCTCGAGGGGCTCCCCGAGTGCCAATTTTCGTCCCACCCGGTAGTTCCGGGACATCGGGGAGGAGCAGGTCGCAAACAAGTCGCCCACTCCCGCTAGGCCCAGGAAGGTTGCCTCTTTCGCTCCCATCGCCATCCCGAATCGCACCATTTCGGCAAGACCCCGGGTAATGAGGAGGGAGCGTGTATTCCAGCCAAACTCGAGCGCATCGAGCGCACCGGCCGCGATTGCGTAGATATTCTTCAACGTTCCCGCCCACTCGATCCCAATGACGTCGTCGGCCGCGTAGGCCCTAAACCGCGGAGTCGAAAGTAAGGTCACTCCCGCCTCGACGACTTCTCGAAATTCACTCGCGATCACGGTCGCCGCGGGTTCGTCCCTCGCGATTTCTCCCGCGAGGTTTGGCCCCGAAATCACTCCGATTCGTGAGACCGGCAGTTCTTCGGCAAGCATCGTAGAAACGCGCTTCATCGTTCCGTCCTCGATGCCTTTCGTCGCGTGAATCACGATTTCATCACCCCGGAAAAGTGGGGCAAAGCGTTTCGCCTGTTCACGACACGCCTTCGAAGGAAGGGCCCAGATTACGGCTTGGACGCCGCCTTCGAAAACGCGCTCGATATCGGTAAAGGTACGCACATTACTCGGGAGAACCATTTCCTTTACGTAAGCCGGATTCGAGCGGGTTGAGTTCATCGCCCGGGCTTGCTCCTCATCCCGCACCCACAGACGAACATCGGCCGCATTTTCGGCTACGATTTTCGTAAGTACCGTACCCCAGCTCCCCCCACCGATTACGGCGACGGTCGATTTAGACCAGAAATCCTTTTTCATCGTAAGCTCCCGGGACGCGGCGACGAGGATCCGCCCGCAGACTCAGGCCGTATCCGGCGAGTCGGTTTCGATAATAATAAAGCAGGTTCATATCTTCGGAATAAAGAACTCCGTCGCCTCGCTTCAAGACGGCGTTTCCGTGAAAAAGTCCAAGATTCAGAATCCCGTCTTTCAGCCAAGCCTTCGTATCGCTCGTTCGAAGTTCCGGAGTTACGTGAAACATCCCCCGGTCCGACGCCGCGAGGATTTTTTTATGGGAGATTTCCGCCTCGGCGAGAAATTCCTCCCACGGCACCGTACGTTGCGAAAGCGACATGCGAAGGAACCGGTAAAGATCGTATTCGGGGTAACGTTCGCGTAGACCCTCGAAAAATGTAAAAGCGGCAAGGTGGGAAGTGAGGATAGTATTCTCGGCGTGGTATCGCTCGACGATTTTATTTCCAAGCACCCGCGTGTATTCACGGTCACGGTCAGGTTCGATGCCTAGTTTTCCGTAACTCGAAAGCCACCGAGTGGAATCGATCGTCGTCCCGTTTGGACCGATTGAATTCCCTTCTTCATCGACAAAGTTCCCGAAGACGTCGAGTGGTCGCCCCACCCGCACGGTCATCCCGGACTGCGCCTTAAAGAGCTGCCAAAAGAAATTCAGAACTTTCGAAAACTGCGAAGACTCGTCATCCGTAATAATAAAGCGGTGCTTACCCGCCTCCGAAAGGTGATCGTCGATTAGGGTCGAGGCTTCGAGGACGAAGTGATAGCTCGTCGTCATCGGTACGATGAAGATTTTCGGGTTCGGATTTCCCTCTTGAAGATTTTCGATCTGCGCTTCCAGCGCGGTACCGAGGAGTCCAAGTTTTAGTTTACTCTCGATGGCACCACTGCGGACACGCCCTCCGGCGGGAAAGAAAATCGAGTGTATTCCTTCACGGAGAATTCGGGTCGAGTAATTTTTAAGAATCGCCTTATAAATACGGTTCGATTTCTGGCGATCGACGGTATAGGCGCCGAGATTTGACATGAAAAAACTGAGAACCGGATTCGAGAAAAGATTCAGTCCAGCGCCGTAGGCAAAAGGCGGAAGGCCCATTAAGTAAATCACGTAGCCGATGAGGATACTGTCGATATTGCTCTGGTGGGTCGGCACGAGCAGAATCGTTCCCTTAGCGGCGAGCTTCTTCAGGTGTTGAAGTTCTCCTTCGATCCTTAATCGACTCCGAACGTCCTCGGTCATTCCCCAGGGAAGAATACTCTTTACGCTCGCTGCATTCAGGAGCCAATTAAATCCGTACGGGAGTAATCCGGTCGCAAGTTTATAAACTTTCGGGTCGAAGCGTCCACCGATTTCCTCGGCGTACCGCGCGGCCACGTCGTGGAGTAAATTTCCCCGGTCCGTAATCACCGCCGACTGGAGGAGTTCCTTCTGGATTCCATTCCAGAGTGCGCGGTCCTTTTTCAGGCGTTTCTTCGTAAAGAGATTTCCACGCTCACGATGCAGGCGCTGCTTCTCGAGGTAAAGGGCGGCCGTAAGCTCGCTCTCGATTTTTATTTTCGGAACTTCGTCGATCGTCCGGTTCACGACCGCATCGAGGACGCGCGGACGAATCTGACTAAACTCGGTCAGCGGACTCGTGATGGGAAGTGTGAGAGAGGATTCCGAATCCAAAGAACCTAATCCTTCTCGTCAGGCCGGAAAGAAAAGCGCAACCCGCCCTTTCGTTAGCGAGACCTCGATCGTTGCCGATCGAATTTCGTTGCTCAGCCCTTGTGACGATAACGAAAGTATCCCACCCGAGGCGGGAAACCGCAATCCGCGCAGCCGAACGCCGGACGCTTCGCTGCCGATGGGAAAAATACTTACGAAGTCCGGCTGTCGGGATTTTGGCGGTTTTATTTTACGACCGCCGAGAGGACGAAAAGAATCCCGAAGGGCCGAGAGCGTCGCGCGTTTCAGCTTTAAAGGCCCGTGCTTCGCGGCGAGGTAGAATCCCACTCCCCGCTCGCCTACAGAAACAACACGCGGAATCATGCGGCTCGCTTCCGAAAGATCCAAGTGGACCGCGAATTCATGATCCAAACGGCCGCCCTGGAATCCGTATGCGTAGAGCGTTTTCGCTCCCTGCTCCGCACAGAAGGCGAGCGCGTAAGCGAGGTCGCTGCGTTCTTTATGTCGCTTTAGACGAATCATCGGGGTGCCCGAAAACGTACCGTCCACCGAAGCATTCTCCCGCGCACTCTTCGAGAGGCTGTCGAAATCACCGATCGCGAACGAGATCGGGAGTCCCGATGCTTCCAGAATTTCGACGCCGCGGTCGACGCCGATAAAGAGGACCCCGGCCGACTTTCGAAATTCCGTGTGCGCCCATTCGACGAGCTTTTCCGAATCGGCTAATGGACCCACGAGGGCGAAAACGAAGTCCGAAGGGAGTTTTTTCATTTATTCCGTAATCTATTCCACCCGGGGGCAGCGGTAATCTTCGGCCTTAGCCAGATCCTAGTTTTTTCAGCGCCGATTCGAATCCCGCAAGTTTAGACTGGTATGCGAGGGCTTCCGCCTTCGTCTTCTCAATCAACTCCTTCGGAGCTTTCGCAACGAAACTTTCTTTCGAAAGTTTCCCTTCGACATGAGCGAGATCCGTTTTGGTTTTTTCAATTTCTTTCCGTAGGCGAGTCATCTCGGCATCGACATCGACGAGGCCCTCGAGTGAAATTCGAAGATCCGCCGAAGGATTCGAAAGCGGGAGGACGGATTCGAATTTCGCGGCCGACTCCCCTTTTCCAATTTCTTTAATTTCGGTGATGCGAGCGAGCTGGAGAATATCTCCGCCGTACTTTTTAAAGAATTCTTTCGCAGCCGCGTCTTTAAAATGGACGTGGAGCGAGAATTCTTTTTTCGGCGAGAGTCCGTTTTCTCCGCGGAAATTCCGAATCGCTTCGATCACGGCCTTTAAGCGAACCATTTCCACTTCGGCCGCTTCGTCACGAAACGAAATGTCCTTTTTCGGGAACGCGTGGAATGCGAGAACGTCCAGCGGAGCCTTACCCGCCTTCACGCGGGCGGGGGTATTCGCGGATTTCTTCCACGGCAGCGAGTTCCAGAGCTCTTCCGTCACGAACGGCATGATCGGGTGCATGAGCTTAAACATCGTCTCGAGGGAGTAATGAAGGGTAATGATCGTCTCTTCGCGGTCCTTGCCCGCTTTCCGGAGGGGAAGCTTCGCGAACTCGATAAACCAGTCGCAGAACTCGAGCCACGCGAAGTCGTAAATCGCGGAGGCCGCCTTATCGATTTCCCATTCGTTAAATCCGCTTTCCACCGCGTCGATCGCGGTTTGGAGGCGAGAGAGGATCCACCGATTCGTCGGATGGAGGTTTTTAAAATTCGACTTCAGCCACGCTTCCGCACCGCCCGCGGGTTCCGCCACCGGAGCCGACAGTGGCATATCCGGGTTCGGGTCTAGCTGGAGATGGAGGAATTTCGTCGCGTTCCAGAGTTTATTCGCGAACGCGCGGTAGTCTCCGACCTTATCGACCGAGAGCTTAATATCCCGAGCGTGCCCGGCCATAGAGGCGAGCGTAAATCGCAGTGGATCCGCGCCGTGGATCTTCATCACGTCGAGGGGATCAATTACGTTCCCTTTCGACTTCGACATCTTCTCG
>JANXTV010000228.1 GCA_025352185.1 Oligoflexia bacterium | reverse complement strand
GGAGAAGCAGCGGGTGGCGATTGCTCGCGCGTTCATTTCGGATCCGGCCATACTACTTGCCGACGAACCGAGCGGAAATCTCGACTCGAAAACGGGCGAAGAAGTGATGGACCTCCTTTTTAGTCGGGTGAAGGAAAAGGGAATGACCCTTATTTTTGTGACCCACGACGAATCGCTTTCGAAGCGGTGTTCGCGGCGGGTGGTCCTACGGGACGGCGTACTCGTTCCACAGGAATAATTAATGCTCACCCTTTCGCGAGTTTTACGCAGTCTCCGCCGCCGGCCGAAATACGGAATCGGATTTCTGCTCGCGGGGATTCTGGGACTTTCGGGTAACCTTTACCTAGATTCCCTCGAGGACTCGATCCGCGCGAGCCTCGGCGGGAAATCACGCGAACTTTTAACCGCGGATCTCTCCATTTCCGTGCGCCGACTCACGAGTGTGCTCGAACGGGCGAAGATCGATGGATTTCTAAAACCCAGAATTACTGAAACCAGTCGTTCGCTGGATCTCTATTCGATGGTGTCGAGTACGCACGGCAGTCGACTGGTCGAACTCGCGGCGATCGAGGAAAATTATCCGCTCGTCGGCCACTTAACGCTCGAAAAACGGGGTGCCGTTGGGCATCCCCTCGTGAATAACGGACTCGCGGTCGGGGAGGCCTGGGTTGATTCCGATCTCCGTGACTCGTATGGGTACCGCACGGGAGACCGGATCCGGCTCGGCGAAAAAGACTTCATCGTTTCTGACATTATTGTCGACGATACCTCGAACGCCTGGCGGGGTTTTACGCTCGCCCCGCGCATTTTTATTCGGGTCGACGACCTTTTTAAGTCGGGGCTGATTAAGAAAGGGAGTACGCTCTGGGACCGCACGTACTCGGTCCTTAAATCCGGAATCGCGTCACGAGAAGTAGCGAAAGCATGGAACTCGACTTCGGATGATTCGGCAATACGCGCGACGCCGCATGAAGAAGCCAGCGAGCAAGTGGGGAAACTCTCGGGTTACCTGAACGACTATCTAGGTCTGGTCGGCCTCACGACGCTTTTTCTCGCGCTGATCGGTATTTCATTCCTTTTCCAAACTGAACTCCGTGGGCGACTCCGTATGATCGGAACCCTGCGGGCGCTCGGCGATTCTACTCGCCGCATCGCACTCGAAGTTTCAATCGAGGCGCTGGTTTTAGGGTTCCTGTCGGCGATCGCGTCGATCGTTCTCGTTTTTACCACGTTACCTTTCGCCTCGAAAATCGTCAGTCGTCTTTCCGGGGTGGCGATTTCGCCCGTCGTCTCTCCGATTTCGGCGTCGCTCACGATAATCCTGGGTTCCTTCATCGGCTTCTTCATTGCGCTCCCGTTTGCGGTGCGGGTCGGACGGCTTAAACCGAGTGCCCTTTTTCAGGATGAGTCCCAGCTCACGCTCCCCTCGAGGGCGCGAGATGTTTTCCTTTTCCTGCCCCTCGTCGGTCTCTTTTACGCGCTTGCGGTTTATCATTCGCATTCTTTCCGGGTTGGTTCGCTCTTCTTCGCCTTGGCGGTCGTCTCGATTAGCGCGCTCTTTTTCCTCGGAAAATTCATTTTCGCAAGGCTCGAGCGGCAGGAGATTCGGGACCTCAGTCGGCGACTCGCCATGCGTTCACTCGCGCGGAATCCGTGGAGCAGCCTTTCGGGATTTATCGCCATGGGCCTTGGCGCCTTACTGCTCAGTTTAATCCCGTCGCTGCAGTCGATCATTTCGGCCGAGATCGAACGACCGGAAGGAAGCCGAGTTCCTTCTCTCTTCTTCTTCGATATCCAGGAAGAGCAGCTCGAAGGAGTGAAGAAGGCGGTCCGCGAAGGCGGCGGAAGTCTAGAATTTATCTCTCCCCTCATTCGCGCTCGCCTCGAAACGATTCGGGGTAAACCGGTAGCGAAGGCACTTGATTTTTCCGAGCGCTCGACTCGGGAACAGGAAGAAGAAGAACGAAGTCGGAACCGGGGATTTAATTTGAGCTACCGGGAAGCACTCGCCGACTCGGAAGCGATCACCTCGGGTCGAACGTTCTTAAAGAAGTTTGACCCGGCGGGCGGGACGCTTCCCGAAGTGACGCTTGAGAATAAGTTTGCGGATCGCCTCGGAGTCGGACTGGGAGATCGGGTTGGTTTCGACATCCAGGGAATCCCGATCGAAGCGACGGTGGTTGGCCTCCGGAGAGTTCGCTGGTCAAGTTTTCAACCGAATTTCTTCGTGCTCTTCCAGCCCGGAGTGCTCGACGACGCACCGAAAACGTTCCTCGGCGGCGTACCGGCGTTGGCTGCAGAAAATCGTCGGAAGATTCAGGACGCCCTCGTGAAGGACTTTCCGAATGTCTCCATGATTCAGGTCGACGAGATGGTAAGGAAGCTCGTCGTGATGTTTGACCAGATGGGGATGGCGATCCGAGTGACGGCGGTTCTCTCGTTGATTACGGGGATTTTCGTGCTCTTCTCGATCGCCCGGCGTCAGGTGGAACTGCGGCGGCGAAATGCATTACTCCTTAAAACGGTCGGTGCGTCGGGGACGAAGATCCTTTCGATCTTTCTTTGGGAGTTCGGGACGCTCGCGTCGATTGCGTCTCTCCTCGGAGTCGGTTTTTCTCTCGTGATCTC
>JANXTV010000224.1 GCA_025352185.1 Oligoflexia bacterium | reverse complement strand
GAAGTGCGTACCCCAGTCCCCGCAGTGGGCTTCGTAAAGATAGGTCTTTGCCTTATCCCCCATCGAAGGTCCCTCGAAGGTTTCGGTATAAATTCCGTCGCCCTTTTCGTAGAGCACACGACGAAAATCCGTAAATTCGCACCGGTCGAATCCCCGATGCCCCCGTACTCCGGCGGGTCTATCGACTAACTAGCCGTGATAATTAGGATATTTACGAGTTTCCGGTTCCGTCTCTGAAGTTGACATAAAAGCTCAACCATTATACAAGCTTCGCTCCTGGGAGTGTCTCCCCGGGAAAATCGGAAGGAACCTCCATGTTTCGCTCCCCGAAGCCGACTACCGTCCCCGCACTCGCTCTCCTCGTCTCTTTACTGGGAACGCCGTTCACCGCGGTTCGCGCCGAGGAAAATCTGTATTCAAATTCTCCCGAGGAGATCCAGGCCGAGAGTGATCAGGCGGAATTTGATTTAAATTACGAACTCACGGATTCCGCTGCGGAGGAGCAAACGAATTCGGACGATGCGGGAAATTCGGCCGGCGACGAGCCGGACTGGAAGAAGCTGCTCCACCCGGCAATTCAGGTGCGTGCCCGTAAAGGGAAGAAGGCGACGAGCTTCGTCCCGGACGTAAATTACAGCGTAAAGCTGACCGGTCCTTCGAGTTATACCGAAGGACCGAACGAACTCATCGCTCCCGCCTCAACCTCAAAAATATTCACGACTTCTCTCGCACTGAAAGAGCTCGGCGGTGATTATAAGTATACGACCCATTTTTCGTGGAGAAAGTCGCCGAAGGCGGGTGAAGCGGGTTATCTGCACCTGACTGGATCCGGCGATCCCTCGATTAACGGAAATGCATCGGGAGCATTCGCGGAAGAGTTAGTGCAGTCGATGATTCACGGTGGAGTAAAGCGGATTTACGGAGACCTCGAACTCGACGCGACCGACTCCCGGTGGGCGCGGCGTACGATTCCTTCCGGATGGACGAGCGGGGATCCTTCGAGTGAGGTTCCGGGGATTCTCAGCACCGTGACCGAAGCGAAAATGAAGACGGTCCTGAAGGCTCGCCTCGCGAAACACGGAATTCGGTGGGTGGCCGCGGCGTCGGCCCCCTTCGCCGAGGCGACCGGAATCTACGGCGAGCAGAATCACGTTTCGCGCCCCCTTCGCGAACTCATTAAGCCGTTTATGCTCCATTCGATTAACTACATGGGCGAGGCATTCCTCCGGAAGGTCGGGGAGTTAAAAGGTTCGAAGTCGGCTCCCGACCTGCTCGCCGCCGCGCTTCCGATCCTCCGTGAGTACGTAAACGCGAATATCGGAAAGCACTCCGTCGTCCTGAACGACGGCTGCGGACTTTCACGTACGAGCCGAGTCTCGGCCGCTGCGATGGTGACTTTCCTTACGGAAATGAAACAAGAAAACTTTTTTGACGATCTCTTCGCTTCGCTCCCGACCGCCGGCCAGTCCGGAACGATTGGGGGACGCATGAGGGGCACGGCCGCGGCGGGTCGGGTCCACGCAAAAACAGGAACGCTCTATACTCCCGTCGGAGCTTTTCAGCTCGCGGGCTACCTCGTCGAAAATACGAAGGCCGGTCCTGAATATCATCCGTTCGCGATCTACACCGAAGCCGAATCGAACCGAGTCGGTTACTGCCACTCGACCCAAGACCGAATGCTTGGCCGACTCGCGAGCTGGATGGTGACCGGTAAGTAAATCTAGTTTCCTCGCATCGGCTTTAGTCCCATACTACGGGGATGAAGCCTATTCGACCGACGACGTTACGTTCCTCGTGGCGTCTGGTAACGAGCCTAGCGGTTTTCGGCATTTTAGCCTCGGCGTGGACTCAAGCCAGCGATAGTATAACCCGCCCATTCCGCTTCGCCGAAGTGACGAAGACTCAGGAAGTTTCGGGGCTACCGCCGAAACTTCGAGTGACGTTTGAATCGATGTGTAACGAAGAATTCGTAAATGTCGTACGGAACGAATGGGTCGAGCCACGCACGAAAAAGACCTCGATTGCCGTGGGCGTGATCGTTCGGGAAAATCTACTCAGTAGCTGCGCGGGTGAAAAGCGACTGAATACCGTCGATGCGGGCACCACGTTTTCGGGCCGCGAATACGAAGTCGTGCAGATCCGCGCAAAATAAAAACCCGGGAACTGGAAAGTTTCCAAACCCCGGGTTCTATTTTAATCGTTAGCTTTTAAGCGTCCGCTACCGGGCGAAGCTTCGAGCGGAAACGAGGATTAACCTCCGGCCGCTACTTGCTGGCCGTAAGTGTAACCGGCCGAATATCCAATCGGATATCCGTCGTCGTAGCCATCGTTATAACCGTCGTAACGTCCGGCGGAGAGACCGTCGGAGTATCCGCGGTCATAACCGTGCTGGTAACCGGTCGAGTAGCCTCGGTTATAGGCGATATTATAATACTGCTGATAGGCAGAGTTATAGGCGGCGGTATAATTCTGGTTATAACCGTAGTCGTAACCGTCGTTGTACCCTTTCGTACCGCCGGCACCGTATCCGGTATCGTAAGCATTCGGCTTAAAGCATTCCCAAGGAATCTGGGCGGAAGAGCAGATGAGCTGCTGAACGCCGAATTCGATTCCCGCCGTATTCTTCAGGCAGTAGCTCGTGCAGGTTTCCTGACCGACGTACGTTTTCTTATCGTATGGGCAGGTGACCGTTTTCGGAGTGTTCTGCACTTTACAGATTTGCCACGTATAACCACCGTCCCGGAGGGCAGCGCGATCGGCGAAAAGCTTTTCGAGCTCCGCCGTTTTCGCAGCCCAAGCCGCGTTCGTATTATCGAGGTTCTGCTGGTGCTGACGCTTCAAGTCCGCAATCGCTTGCTCGTTCGCGGCGATTTCGTCATCGGTTTTCTTCTTATACTCGTTTTCGAGCTCTTTCAGTTTACGTTCGTGACGAGCTTTCGTCGCGGACACCACTCCGAAAGAAATCAGACCGGCCGCCGCTACGGAGAGGATCAC
>JANXTV010000166.1 GCA_025352185.1 Oligoflexia bacterium | reverse complement strand
CCTTCGCGGTGCTTCCCTCCAAGCCGACGGCTGGACGAACGTGGCGCTAAAGGGCGCGAAAATTAATAAAACCGCGATGGAAGTTTTTTCGGCGGACGACCAAGCCCGACTTGGCCTCGTCCTGACGGCCCCGAATCACGAAATCGCTTTACTCACGCAGGACGGAAATCCTCACGAGAAGATTCTAGCCGGAGAATCACTGACGCTGATTAATGCCGCGAACGCGAAAGACTTCTCTCGCCTCATCGCGAACGTAGGGACTCTCGTTATTCCTTATGACCTCCGGCAAGTTCTCCCGCTGAATGCTGACACGTTCGGTGTTTTAAAGAACTTCCTCGCTAAAGGTGGGAATATCGTCTCGTTTTACTACCCAATCGAATACCTCAACGCGCTGGTTACGCCGAACCTCGACCAACAGTACATGTTCATTGATTCGGCAGTACCGGTGGCGGCAAATATTGCAACTCTCGCTATGGATGCCCCTCCGGCTAAATTAGCGAAAATTGGAAATACGGTCGGATTCCAGTTCGCCGCTATGCCGAAAACGTTAGTCAGTTATTACGGGAACGAAACGGCGGCGGATGTGTTTTCCGTTCCGGTCGGAGCCGGGAAGTACTGGCACGTGGGTTACACCTTTTCTGATTTTAAACCCGATACCGCGACGCCCGAGCAAAAAGATTGGCTCACGGTTTATAAAGCCGTCATTAAAGCGACCCAGAAAGATTAATCGATCGGAACTCACGACGTGTGTCGGTGATTACGGACGATGAGCGGCGTTTAACATGGCTTCATAGCCACCTTTTTTTAACGTTTCGCCCGTGACCGATTTTGGATCGAGTAATAATTGATCGGGGCGACCGGCGGCGATTAGATCTCCACCGCGCTTGCCGCCTCCCGGTCCGAGGTCGATGATCCAGTCCGCCTGCGCGATGACGTCGAGGTGGTGCTCGATCATGATTACGGACTGCCGGGAGTCGATGAGGTCCTGGACGACACCCAGGAGTTTTTTCACGTCATCGAGGTGGAGGCCCGTCGTCGGTTCGTCGAAGACGTAAAGGAGATTTTCATTCGATCGGTCGTCGAGCGTGGCGGCGATTTTTAATCGCTGTGATTCACCGCCCGAGAGACTCGTACCGCTCTGTCCGACTTGGAGGTAACCGAGTCCCACGTCGCGTAAAATCCCGAACTTTCGGGAAAGCGTCGGATTATCTCGGAACAGCTCGTAGGCTTCATCGATCGTCGTCGAGAGGAGTCCGAAGACGTCCTTTCCGCGGTAGGTGACGTCGAGGACGGATTTCTTAAAGCGTCGGCCGTTACATTCTTCACAGGGTAATTTAACTTCGGCCATGAAGTGCATATCGAGGGTCACTTCACCCTCTCCCTTACAGACGGGGCATCGACCGCCGTCGACGTTAAAGGAGAAATGCTGGGTCGTATATCCCCGGCGAAGGGCGAGAGACTGGTTCGCGAAGATTCGTCGTACTTCGTCCCAAGCCTTTAGATAAGTCGCGGGATTTGATCGCGAAGAACGGCCAATCGGAGACTGATCGAGGAGAACGACCCCGTTAATCTGATCCGCGCCGTAGAGTCGTTCGAATTTTCCGACCGGATCAGTCGCGTGATAAAAAAGTTTTGCGAGACTATTATAAATCGTTTTATGGACGAGGGTTGATTTACCCGACCCCGAGACGCCGCTCACGACGACGAGGCGGTCGAGGGGAATATCGACGTCTATTTCTTTTAGGTTATTCTCTCGGCAGCCCGTGAATTTAAGCCATCGCTTCGGTTCGCTCCGAATGGGGCGAATTCGCTCGATTCTTTTTTCGCCAGAAATATACTTTCCGGTCACACTCGCCGAATTTAAGGCCAGCTGGGCCGCGGTTCCCTGGGCGACGAGGCTTCCACCATTTCGTCCCGCGAGCGGTCCGAGTTCGACGAGCCAGTCGGCGGCTTTCATCACTTCGAGGTCGTGTTCGACGACGACGACGGTGTTTCCCTGGTCGCGGAGTCGCCCGAGTACGCCGATAAGTCGATTCGTATCGGATGGATGGAGTCCGATCGAAGGTTCATCGAGGATATAGAGCGTACCGCAGAGCCCGTTTCCGAGTTGGGTGGCAAGGTTAATTCGCTGAAACTCTCCACCGGAAAGACTTTTCGCGAGACGGGAAAGGGTTAAGTAACCGACACCCACTTCATCGAGAAAGGAAAATCGCCGCGTGATCTGGGTAAGAACTTCGTCACCCACTTTTGCATCGCGGGCCGAGAGCGCAAGACTCTGGATCCACGCGAGTCCCTCGTCTATCGGTAGATCGAGAAGATCGGCGATATTTTTAGCCCCGAGTTTCGGGCTGGTGATTTTAACGGCGAGCGCATCGGGGGTGAGTCGAGCGCCGTGACACGTGAGGCACGTCGATTGAATCTGGTAGCGCCGAATGAATACGCGGATATGGAGTTTATACTTATAACGAGCGAGATCCGCGAATACGCCGCGCACACCCGGAAAAGTCTTATCGCCCGGGATCCCGTCCCAGAGGACTTTACGCTGGGGAGGAGTCAGATCCGCGTAGCGTTTGGTAATCGCAATCCCCTGGCGTTCGGCGAAGCGAAAAAGATCCTTCTGCCATTCGGAGAAGGAAGGTTTTGAAAACGGGTCGAGTGCACCCGCTTTTAGGGTCTTCGTCGGATCCGGTACGACGAGCGTTTCGGAAAGCTCTAGGTTATGTCCGAATCCGCTGCAGGATGGGCACGCGCCGATCGGGCTATTAAACGAGAAGAGATTCGGTTCGGGGACGCGGTGTTCCCGCCCACATTTTACACAGGCAAAGCGAACGTCGAATAAGCGCCACGCCTTTTTATCTTCGAGGTCGGCGAACGCAACGCGATTCTTTCCAATCGCGAGCGACTGGTCGATCGAGTCGAGGACTCGGGCTCGGTGGGATCCATCTTCGTTGGCCTCGTCGAGATCCGCCTTCGAAAGTTTCAGTCGGTCAACCACCACGTAAATTTCTTTACCGGTGAGACTATCGAGGTCGTAGTCGCCGGTCGTGATTTCCTCAATATCGAGGAGCTCACCCCTCGGCAGGACATAAATCCGCGAATAGCCCTGTTCTTTAATGATCGAAAGTAGGGTTTTCGGGGTGTACGTCGCTTCTCCGCTCTTCTTTTTACCGCCCGCCTTTTTCGCGGCGATTTTTTTCTTAGCCACTTCCTTCTTCGTCATTCCCTTCGTTTCGGTATTTTCGGGGAGGGTGAGGGGAGCGAGGATAAGGGCTTTTCGCGTCGGGAGCCAGGTCTTCGCCCAGTCGAGGATCACTCCCGAGTCCATTCGCTTTACTTCCGAGCCGCAATCGACGCAGTAGGTATGACCGATTTTTGCGAAAAGGATGCGGAGGTAATCGACAATCTCAGTTTGGGTTCCGACCGTCGAACGGGAGTTCACGATGTGATTTTTTTGTTCGAGGGCAATGGCGGGAGGAATATTTTCCACGCGGTCGACTTCGGGTTTCGGCATTTTTTCCAGAAACTGACGGGTATAAGTCGACAGGGATTCGACGTAGCGCCGTTGTCCCTCCGCGTAGAGGGTGTCGAAAACGAGCGAGCTTTTCCCGGATCCGGATAAGCCCGTAACGACCGAGATTTGCCGAGCGGGGAACTCGACGTTGATACTCTTTAAATTATTCTGGCGTACGCCGACGAGACGGATTGGGCGCTTTGCGATCCCAGTCTTTTTAACGGGTATAGGTTCGGGGGAGAGGTTCTCGGATGATGGTTCCATGGTGGCAGGTCAGTCTATTCAAGGGGCCGGGATCTGTCGATGGTTCTGTAGAAAGTTCCGTACACCTGCCTATTTCTTAGTCATTTTCGCCCCGAATTCCGAAAATACCGTGGCATAACTCCTCGGTATTTATGGCGATATTCTCCCTTCCGGAAGTCGCGGAGTGGCATGGACAGTGCTCAGAGGGGAGCGGGCTAAGACAGTTTGGCCCGGTGTGTATCCCGTAGGAGAAATTTATGAAGAAGCTTTATTTTATTGCCGGAATTCTGAGTGCGCTTACCTTCGCGTCTTTCGCAAATCTGCCGAATCACGGTGGCACGAGCGGAAGCCTCGCAACGTCGTCGGACGTTTCCGAGATTCGTTCACAGCGCCACGCCGACCTCTCTTTTGATTCTGATCTAAAGC
>JANXTV010000164.1 GCA_025352185.1 Oligoflexia bacterium | reverse complement strand
AGGGCCGCGAGCAAAGAAATAGAAACGAGTTTTAATGACTTCATAAAACGAGATCCCCCTTGAGTTCTGACGCGGTATATAACTCACAGAGTCAGGGGAATGCACGTAAAAAAAGATGCAGTGCATTATAAAGCGATCAATATTTTCTATCGAGTCTATAAACATCAGTAATAATTAGATTAAATGTCTTATAGCGAAAAACATAAATATTCGCTATAATGAGGACATGGCGGGAATGCTCACGGAAACCCTCATGCGGACGGCTCTCGGTGCCCTCGATACTCGATTAAAAGAGCCCATCACCCTCATTATCGGTGGGGGTGGGGCGATGATTCTCGCCCATGGTTTCCCGCTCGCCACCTCGGATATCGATGCGATTCCCAGAAAAATTGAAGTCGCGGAACTTGATGCACTCGTTAAGGAAATCGCGCTCGAGATGAAGCTCCCGAGTGACTGGTTGAATCCCTATTTTTCGAGTTTCACCCATACTCTCCCGCCGGACTACGCGGAACGGCTCATCCGAGTTTACGACGGAAAATTTCTCGAGGGGCTCGCGCTCGGAAAAGAAGAGATGCTGATCATGAAGTGCTTCGCCCATCGCCCGAAAGACGTCGGCCACGCGCGTGCGCTCATTAAAGGGGGCGCCGACCTCGACTTCGTTGAGGGGCATATAGAAAAACTAAAAGAAAAGGGGATCCCGGGGGCGCAGGCGGCGCTCGACTTTCTCAACGAGCTAAACGAATGAAGGGCCTCGAGAAAATTCCGGCTACTAAAAACTTAGCGGACGCTTACGATACTCTCCTCGGCGATAAGGTAGGTACGGGTAGTGGAATTCCCGAACTAAAAATCGCGCTCTGGACCCAGTGGAGCCGCTTCGATCCGAGGCTCGCGGAAATTCTAGTCGAATTCATATCGCGGCGATGGGAAGCGATTCCGCCGTTACCCTTGCGAAAGGCGCTCCTCGATTCTCCATGGCCTTCCGCATTCGGAGTGATTTTTGAAAATACTTTATCCGCGGGACTTATCCCCCCGGGTCAGCGCCGAGTTTTCCGACACTGGGGCGCCGTCGTGCTCTCGGGGGTCGCGCCCGCATCGAATGAGCAATTTTTTTTCGGAATTCGTAAGGTCGGTGGGTCGGAGATGATGAAGGACGTCGTCGAGTCCTCGAAGTCCTATTTAAAGTGGGGATATTTCGGCCGCGAGCTTCTTTTAAATAAGGCCGCGCCTTCGGAGTCTCGCACCGAACTTCCCGCTACGGCGCGCGAGCGATTTCTGCGTGAACTCATCAGTGGGCGGAACCGGATTACCGTGAATGATTACCGCGAGGCCCTCGATCACCGAGTCTCACGCCGGCAGGCCGAACTGGACCTCGCGCGTTCGAAAGATCTCATTCCGGTGGGAAATACGCGCGGGCGGTTTTACCGGGTGAGGTAGTCGACTTACTGCGGATGTAGGGAAATCCCACTGCGCATGGGTGCGTTCCCACGCTTTCGAGAGCACCAGAGGGAACGATGCTTTGAAATCATTCCGCTTTTTCGCACGACTGCCCGGTCCGAATCCTGGACCGCCGTTTGCTCTAGTTCCGCTTAGAAAGAGAGGGACTTATGAGTTCCCATATTAAGACGGTCATCAGTGGTTCGTACCGAAAACACCTCGCGCAGATGCTCGAGGTAAAAGCGTTTCTTACCGGTGAAGGTATCGAGGTAGTCGCCCCGGTGAGTGAAGGCGTAGTTAATCCCGGGGAAGAATTTATTCTTCTCGATGAAGACTGCGTGGCGGATCCGCGAACGCTCCAGGATTCTATTTTCGCAAAGATGCGCGGCAGTAGTTTTCTCGTTCTCGCGAACATCGATGACTATAACGGAAAGGCCGCAGTCCTAGAAATGGGGTATGCAATCGCGCTCGGCATACAGATTCTTTCGCTCGAGCCGGTAAATGATCCTAACCTTTCGGGGTACTGTCGGGCGTTTGATTCGGTTTTTCCGAAGTGGAAAATGCAGCGTGCGAAAGCGGGGTCCTTATGCAAAACGGCTCACGCTTAATTTTAGACCTCGGCAGTCACAGCGCGAAAATCTATCGCCACGATTCATCGGTTAACCTACTCGGCGTGGTGACGTGGGAATTACTCGAACTCTCCGAAAACTGGGAGGTGCTCGAACGGACGATTCGGACCCTACTCGGATTTCGTATTCCTTCCGATGAAACGATCCATGCCGTAGGCACCGAAGCCATGCGAAGGTTTCCGATGCTCGCCGCCCGCGTCGCAGAGATTTGCCGTTACTTCGGAGCGGAGTATAGAACTCTTTCCCAAGCGGATGAGGCAAGCCTCATTTACCGAGCGATTCAGGAGGAGGGAGAGTTTTCCCAGCTCGATATCCTAAACGTAGGTGGGGGAAGCATTCAAATCTATTCCCCGGGAGGCAAACCTTCGACCCTGCTCCGATTCGGAATCTCGGACCTGATCGGTCGTTTTAAATTAAACTCCGATCCATCCGCACGACGGACCGAAGAGTGTGTCGCGTACGTAAAGGGAGAGTTACCATCGACTCTGAGTCGTTTCGCGTATACCGGAGGCGAGCTTACGTACCTCCGAGCGTTTGGAGTGCCCCTGCACGATGGAAAGTGTGCCGCGAAAGACTTTCTCGATTTTGCGGATGCAATTGCGAAAATGCCGCTCGAGAGACTTGTCGGGCAGTCGCCCTATGATCCGAAGTGGATGAAGGGCGCCGTAGCTTCAAATTGTATCGTTCGAGCTGCTTTAGAGAAAAGTTTATCGAATGATTTTAAACCGACTGATTTTAATATCGCTCACGGATGGGTGAAGGTTTTGTGAAGCGGATTTTTGGGATTAAGTTCCTGCTCTGTATAAATGCCTATCTTATTATCTTTTTTAAACTCTTGCTTTCAAAGGGGCTGAGTCGAAACGAAATCCTATCCGGTATAGCGTTTGGGACGTCCGTCATGATCCTAGGCGATGGAGTTTCGAGTCTGGCCGTAGATCGTTGGGGACCGAAGCGGCCCATTATTTTAGCGGGTGTGGTTCAGGCCATATCCCTAGGGGTACTGGCGTACGCGAAGAATTATTCAGATTTGATATTATTCGAGCTTCTCATGGGAGTTTCGTTTCCCGTGATTTACGGAGCGGATTCAAAGTGGCTTCGATTCCACGGGCAGGGAGCGAGCGGAATAGAGCGGGCGAATCAGATGGCTTTCTGGTCGGCGCAGTTTGCGAGTGCCGTAGTGGGAGTGCTCGCCCAGAACTTCGGTGTTTGGGTTTGCCTAGGAAATGGATTTTTATTCCTCATGGGTTCACTTTTCGCTTCGGTGACTCCCGATGTGGTTCCGTCCCGAACCGTAAGGGAAAAGTTCCTCCCCATTGAGTTACACCGCGTCCTAAGTCTACTTAGGTTTGGCGCCCTGATGGGTGCGAGTAGCCTTCCCTACTGGTATGCTCAGTCTCAGATTCCGATTTGGAGCGGATCGTCGATTTCGACCTTTTCCGTTTTCCAAGTCGTGTTAGCGGTGCTCCCCCTCATCGGATGCATCTGGAATCCGAAACCGAAGCACGCGGTAGTTATCTTCAGTTTTGCGGTAGTCGTTTTCTTAGTGTCGAGTTGGGCAAACTATCCTGTGGGCATTTTCGTCTCGCTGGTCGTCGCGATCATTACCCGCGGTGCGATCAGCGTATTTTCGAGGACGACCCCTCTCGCATCGGCTCGGGCCGATGCTCCGATCGCGACGTGGAACTTTTTGTTAAACGGGACCGCAAAGATGGTGCAGTCCGTTTTCATTTACCTTCTGATTCGTTAACGGCTTACTTTAATCGAAAGGCGCTTTACGATCTCATCGACTTCTAGATCGAGTAGACCCTGCCCGTCGGGGAACACTTCGGAGTCGTCTTTAAAGATGAGCAACTTCGTCAGGGTCTCGCTCTTAAAGAAGTCAGTATTCAACTCGACCACCGCTTTAATGGAAGACGGCAGCGTCGTTTCGATACGGTCATCGAGGTTTAAATTCTCGATCTTCCGCTTCTGGTTCACGGCCCGGGTGAGGGTACGTAGATTTCCTTCGAGCTCCTGCTCTTTCGTCACGGTCGGATCGACTTCGATCGAAACGAGGGAATCGACGGCGAGGTTTTTATTCTCGCCCTTCGGAGCGCGCTGGATCGATACGTCGGCGAAGGTGATTTCTTCTCCGTCGACCTTTAGCGTCGCGCCAGTTTCTAGCTTGAGGAGTTCGGAGAGCGGCATCGCGCCGATCGCCGCGCCGACTTGCTTCATCTTAGCGCCGAGGCGCTTTCCTAAGACCTGGAAGTTCGCTTTCGCGGTCACGGTGACGAAGTCGTCTTCGTTCG
>JANXTV010000162.1 GCA_025352185.1 Oligoflexia bacterium | reverse complement strand
GTTTAGCGTACGAATTTCCAGCGAATGATTTCGCGATCCAAACGGAAGATCAGGAAGTGACTTCTTTCGGCGATCCCCTGACGAGCCTTACCTACTCGCCCGCTTTCGCACCGATCACTTCGCTTCGCCTCGCGTACGAGGGTTGGGGTCTCACTTATTCGAAGCGTCTCGCCATAAAAAAACTTTCGAAGGAGGATGCACTCCGATTAAACCAGGTGATCGGTTCGACCTTCGTCGCCGAAGCTTATTACCATTCGATCGAAGGCATGAGCACCCAGATTCCCACGACTCCGGGAGCTCCCGCGCGCACGATCGACCGCGAAGATATCGGAATGAAAAATTTTGGCATCCAGATCACCGCGGCCCTCCCCTTCACCGACTCGCACGAATCGACCTACCTCCCGAATCAGTACCTCCAAATGAAGTCTCCCGAGAGCGAAAACGGAGATTTCGAACTCATGATCGGATCCAGCCTGAATCACGCGGAAATATCGGGCGAACGCGCGTTCATTCCCGAAGAGCGGCAAGCCCAGTACGGATTCGGCTCGACTCTAAAGGGGAACCGAAGCACGGGCCTCGGCGTGGGCTTCGGACTCGCCTACACTTACGGGATTACGGAAAATCAAATCGTCTACGGGGCCGCGCTCGCCGGTCCTACGCTCGTGCTCAGTCACTCGACTTACGAAGACCGGGAAGAATCAAAGTTCGGGTTCGGAAATTACATGAACTCGCGCTTTGGCTATACTTCGAAGGGCAGTTCGAGCGCGTGGGGCGCCGAAATCGATTTCGACGTCTGGTCGATGAAATCTCGCGATATTCGAATCAGCGAAGACCATTTCACGTTCGGGCTCCACTATTCCTATTTTCTCTAGAGACGGATGCACCGGTACCTCCGACCTTCACGCAAACCGTTCCACCATTTCGGACCAGAGTTTTTCCGTCGTCTGATCCGTCGGTAACGGGAGTGCCGTTCACTGACTGAGCAGAGTACGCTGGATGATATTCAGGTCGGAACAAAGCGCGACTTCTCCGCACTGGTGATTAAAATCCTGAATTAAGAGCGAAAAGAGAAACTCGAGGAGCGCCGGACTGACATTTTCCCGGTAGTGTGCCGAATTTTCGAGGATCAGTTCGGCGTACGCGATGACCGAAAGTGTTTTCCCCATGGCGAGCCCGAGGACCGGATCCTTCGCTTTCGAGGGTGTCATTTTTAACGAAACGACGAACGCGCGGAAATACTGAATCTGTTTTAAGAAGGTATTTACCTGCGCATTCTGCGAATCACTGAAAGCCGCATTTAAGGAATGGAAGAGGACTCGCGAGAACTTTCCAGAGTGAGTCTCGAAAAGGGCCGGATTTTCAAACCCCGTTTTTCCCTTAAGTGACGGCGCCGGTTGAGTGCCTTTCCCCGGCGTAAAGAGGTACGGAGTGAGGAGCCGCGCGGTCAGTCCGTAATTAATGTGCGTGCTGCCCTCGAGATTCGGGATGAGGGAAACGTCGCGCAGGGCGAGCTCGAAAAATGTTTCCGATTCGAAACCTTTCGCGCCTACACATTCGGCCATGAGACGCATGACTTCTACCCCATTCGTCGAGACGCGCGCCTTCTGTACCGAATTATAAAGGAGGTACCGTCGATCGTTTGCGTTCGCGTGGATCTGGTAGTCGAGGGCCCGGTAAGCAAAAAGTTTCATTCCCGCGAGTCGGGCGTAGGCCTGGCACATGAGGCTCCGAATATGCGGAAACTCCGAAACCGCTTTACCGAAGAGGACTCGGTTCTGGATATGGGAGAGCGCCTCGACCATGGCGCGTTCGCATATACCGATTGATCCGAATCCGAGAAAAAACTTTCCTAAGTTTACGGTTCCGAAAACGGCGTCCCACGCCGATGAGCCTTCGGAAAGAACTCGGTCCTTCGCAATCGGTTCATTTTCAACTTCGAATTCGCCGACGAACGCCGAGCGAACCCCGAGGGTACGGATTTTTTTTACATTCTTAAATCCTTTCGCCGTTTTCGGTTCGAGGGCGAAGAAGACGAAGCTCTCTTTCGCTTTCGAATCATCTTTCAAAGCGAGAACGGAAATGATTGTCGCGACGTTCGCGTTTCCGATGTAAAATTTCTTTCCGTTCGCAACTCCATTTCGGAGCCGGAACGTACCGGAGTAAAGATCGGCGCCGTGTTTCTTTTCCGAAAGACCGAGGGCAAAGAGCCCCCCCGCTTCGAGGGTTTCGACGGCGAGCTTTTGCATCTCCGGATTTTTACTCTGGAGCAGCGGAAAAATTCCGAGAAAACTCACCTGCAGGCTATAGCCGTGCGAAGGACTGTAAAAAGCAAACGCCTCCATGAATCGGCAGATGCGGTGAAGATTAAAACTATGCCCACGCGTCGAGTACTTTGCCGGAGAGAGGAGACTCGCGTAAATTCCGTGCTTCGCCTGGTAGGCGAGCCAGTCGTCGTAAAATGTTTCTTCACGGTCTTCCTTCTTTAACTGCTCGAGGCCCTTTTCTTCGAAGAAACGAATGAGCGCAACGAATGCAGAATCATTTTCATACTCGGAACCGATGAAGGAGCGAGGGTGTTTAGCGGGAAGAATCGTCGGGATGCTCGTCACGGAGGAAGTCATGCCGGCAACCGTCTCCCGGACGTGGAACTGAGTCAATTCTTCGGAGTAGGGCTGATTTAAGCGAACTTCTTTTCGCCGGGCTTTAAGAGCCCGATCTCGCGGAGGCGCTCTTCGAGGTAAGTCCCCGCCGTATGGCGTTCCGAAAGGCGAACTTCTGGCCGAGGATGGATGAAGAGCGGCATCGAATACCGCGCTTGGCGGCCGGCGGCTCCCTCGGGATTCATTACCCGGTGGGTCGTCGAAATATAATGTCCGCCGGTCGCTTCTTGAAGCATGTCGCCGGCGTTAATCACGATATCACCCGTGTTGCATTCGACGGCGTGCCAGTTACCGGAGAGATCCTTCACTTCCAGTCCGGGCGCGGTTGCGGCCGGAAGGAGCGTGATTAAATTAATATCTTCGTGGGCCGCCGCGCGGATCGCTCCCACTTCTTCGCCACCCGTGAGGGGCGGATAGTGGATCGGGCGGAGGAGGGTTTCCTTTGATCCAATACTCATCTTCGTGAGTGGCATCGAGAATCCGTTCCGGATGGAATCGGGAGTATTATCCTGGAGCCAGCCGAGCAATTCGACTCCAAGGCCAGCCATCCGCTCATACATTTCACGGGTCTTCGGCGTAAAGCCATTCGGGACCGGAGTTTCGAGAAAGAGATGGAAGAACTCTTTCAGATCTTTAATTTTACTATCTTTCGCGTTCTCGGTTTTAAAGGGGAAGTACCCGGCTTGGGTCTTCGGATCGAATTTATAGTTAATCTTATCGTCGCCCGCGAACCACTTCGACCACTCGGAGAATACATCCCGAATGAGATCGTGAGGAATGGGGTGGTTTGCGATCACCGCGAACCCCGTGGTTCGGAGGGATTCGGCAAATTGCTTCGGGGCCTCGGGACTTCCGTATTGGACTCTTAGGACTCGCATAGTCATTAAGTAAGGGTTTCCTCGCTAAAAGACGAGCGAAAAGCCTTTTTAGGCTCAGTATGTTTGTTATCTCTTTTTTAGATCAGTAGCGGAGCCATAACCGGGGTAATTCGCCTCTCCCTCTAATTTACGCGTTGCGCAGGCGTTTAAAGTGTTCATAAACTCATAGGCGGCATGAAATGGGTTTCCTTTATCCCTGCAAATTACCGCCGCACCGTGATTCGAGCCGCCCAAAAGGACTCGGAACCGGTCTATCTCTCGGGAGAAACCGGGTCGGGAAAGAGTGCGATCGCCCGCTGGATCCACAGTAATTCCCCCCGCGGTGCCCAGCCCCTCGTCGTCTTCGCCCCGGGTGACGAACTCGCGGTTCGCGTCCGGGAAGCGGGTGACGGGTCCCTCGTGATCCAGGATCTCGAACGATTCTCCGATTCGGACCGGACCGGAATCGCGAAACTGATTCGCTCCCGCTCCCTTCCGGATCCCGACCGTGACGGGGTACGGACGATGGTGCGCGCCCGCCTCATCGCGATGGGAGAGGAAAAGCTCGATGACTTTTCCTCGTTTCGCCCGCTCTTTAAGGAGTTCCAAATCCACCTCCCCTCTCTCTCCGAACGCGGAGCGGAGTTTGACGATATCGTTCAGAGCTTACTCATCGAAATGGCGCATGAACTGAAACGCGACCACGTCCGGGAAATATCACCGAAAGCCCTCGAGTCTTTACGATCGCATCCGTGGCGCGCGAGTTTACGTGAACTTCGGAATATTCTTCGCTACGGAATCCTCCGCACAAAAACTTCGCTGATCGAGGACGCGCATCTTCCTAACCTAAAAGATCCGACCGGGATTCTCCTTGAGTCTCGCGACGGTTTCCGCCGGGTAGAGGAAGACCTCACCCGTAAATCAAACACCGATACGGCATAGCTACTGCCCCGAATGATTCCGCGAAACTACTTTCGCTTCGCTAGAAACACTTTCTTAGAAGTGCGGTCGACACCCAGATGCTTATAGGCGCTGTTAATCAGCGGATTCGGATGGTGATTCAGGACCCAGGACTGCGAAAGCGTATGTTCACCAATATAGTAGCCAGTGATCCACGGGCAGTCTTCCTGCACAACCGTCTCGATTTCCCGCACGATTTTCGCGCGCTCGGGCCCGGGAAGCATCGTTGCGAGTTTTAGGTAATCGGCATTCACCTTCGGGTGGCCGTAAAAACCGGTGTTATATCCCGGAGGCTGACTGCCGACCGATAGGAGTTGGTAGATATTTTCTACGTCGGGATAATCGAGGCCCCAGCTCGTCGAACAGATTTGCGTCTGTCCGGTTTTCTGTTTTTCGATAATCGCGGGTAGCGTATTTAACACGGCAATGGCCTTCACACCGATTTGCGCGAACTGCTCGACGAAAAATTCCGAAAGCTGCCGAGTCGCCGTATCGGTTCCACCGAAATCAATCTGCAGTGCCGGGAGCCCTTTTCCACCAGGATAACCGGCCTGGGCGAGGAGCGACTTCGCTTTCTCGACATTATACGTATAAGGAAACTTCATTTCGTCGGGGCGATCGAGGAGTCCGGGAGGTGCAAGCACCTGCATTTCGGTGCCCCGGTCGTTCGTAAAAAGCTTTAACCACTTCGAACGGTCTACGGCCGCATTTAATGCTTGGCGCAGCTTCTGATTCGACAGGATCGGATCCTTCACATTCAGCGTGAGGTAAAAAATACTCGTGGGTCGAACCTTTGAAAGTCGAATTCCTTTATCGACGAGTTCTTGCGTGAGATTTCCGTCGTGGATCGCGAGGGCGTAATTATCCTTCGGGATCCGAATAAAATCGAGCTTCCCCTTCATGAAGGTGAGCCACCGGGGCTGCTCTTCTTGCATCACGAGGAACTCGATTCCCTCGAGCGCCGGCATTTTCTTCCCCGCCAGTTCTCCCGCCGCCAGCGGATAAACTTCGTTTCGAAAATCCGGATTTCGTTCGAGGGTGATCTTAAACCGACGCTGCCATTCCTTTAGTCGAAAGGGGCCCGTACCGACCATATGGTCGTTCATCTGGCCGTTCGCATCTCCGTATTTTGCGATCGCCTCGGGCGGAACCGGCGCGACGAAACTCATCGTCAGAATATAGAGGAATTGGGGGTACGGTTTTAGGAAATCAAATTCTAGCGTATGGGAGTCGATCGCTTTTACACCGGGTAGAGTTGCGGCGTCGAACTCGGCCGCCACCTTCTCTTTCGGCAGCGCCGCCAAGCGCTTCGCGAGGTCAGAAAAACCGACGAGACGATCATCGAAAATCCACCGACCCTGACTCTGTACTCCCGGGTGGGCGAGTCGCTTTACGGCGTAGATAAAGTCATTCGCGTTTAGTTCGCGCGTGCCCGCGGCACCGAATGCCGTATCCTTCGCGTAAAAAATTCCCTTTCGGATTTTCACGACGACCGTTTTTCCGTCTTTAGAAAACTCGGGCATCCCCTCCGCCAGGAGGGGTTCGACTTTCACCGTTTCGGCGTAATAATCGTACTGATAAAGGCTTTCCACCACGCTCGGGAGGACCGAGAGGCTCACTCCGTCGTAAGTATTTGCCGGATCGAGGGACTTCACTTCCTCGTCGAGCGATACGCGAATCATCGAATCTTCACTCCCCCCGGAGGTGCAAGACTGAAGGACTAATCCGGCGACGAAGAGCGAAATCAGACGAAGTTTCATGCGGGTTCTATAACCGAACTTCTGCGAAATTCCGCTTAATCTTTATTGCGTATCCCACCCCCTGCCCTAAGATAGAGAGAGAGGGTTCTCCCATGTCGACGTTACCACCGAGTGATATCCCCGGTTTCTGGAGCTGTACGGAAGAAAAAGTCTTTCTCGATTTTCCCTACCTCCAATTAGTGGAACGCCAGTGCCGGAAAACATCCGATCCAGAAGATCAGGAACCCCACCGGTTCTACGTCATCCGCTCGAAGGACTGGTGTAACATCATCCCGATTACCGCCGACGGTAAGGTCGTACTCGTGCGTCAGTTTCGGGCCGGAACCCTTTCCGCCTCCTACGAATTTCCGGGCGGCGTCGTGGAGTCCACCGATGCCGATGCCCAAGCCACGGCACTTAGGGAAATGGCCGAAGAGACGGGGTTTGAACCGCTCCCGAACGCGCGTTGTAAACTTCTCGGCACGGCCCACCCGAACCCGGCCCTGCAGGATAATCAGGTCCATTCCCTGATCGTCGGTCCGGTAAAACGAACTCGTCCGCAAAATCTCGATCCCACGGAAGATATCGAAGTCATCGAAGTTCCCATCGAAAAGCTCCCGGGACTCCTGCGTGACGGAAAATTCACGCACGCCCTCATGCTGACGACGCTTTACCATTTCCTCACGCAGGAAACGTCGATCGCAAAAGACCTAATCGACGGGCTGAAGGCATTTCAGAAGTAGCGATCAGCGGAGCTAATCCAGAGTAGCGATCATCGCAGCTGGGAAATCAGCTCCAGCTTAAATCGGGGATCGAATTTGCCTTTCGCATCCTTGCGGCAACACTCGAGGCACGCGAGAACTCCGAGTCTCCGACGGGCCGGAAAGTCCTTTAGGCACGCGGGACATCGGTAGAGGTACTTCGGAGTGCGAAGACGGGGCACCGGATTATATCGACTCACGCCCATCGCTTTCATCTTCGTATAAAATTCGTCGGTATGGCCATATGGCTTCCGCCTTACCCAGAGCCAATAGTGAATCATCTCGTGCGCCATTGTATCCTGGATCAGGGCCTCGGAATTTCCTTCATCCAGCAGGTAAGACGCGACCTCGATTTTCGGCGGGGCTTCGCGGAACCACTTCCGGCTCCCCGGGATAAAGCGACCGGCACTCGAGCGGAGCCGACTATTCCAAGCGAGGACGGGAGGATCGAGGAATCCGTCAAAATGCTCGCGATTTATCGCTTCGAAAAAATCATTTAGGGAGCGCATGCAGATTCAGATTTTCCTTACGTTCTTTCTTCGTTCTAATGGAAGACTAAGGCCCCTGGCAAGGAGACGTTTCGATGAGTCCGCTCACCCCTAATCACTTCGAGCATGAAACCATTAAAGAATTCGCCGATGGTGAACGAATTTTCGAAGAAGGGGACGTGGGGCGCGACCTCTATATCATTCAACGCGGGACCGTAGAGATTCGAAAAAATACGGCGCTGGGCGAAGTCCCCCTCGCTCGGTTCGGGCGCGGAGAATTTTTCGGAGAACTCGCGCTCGTCCACAGCATCCCGCGAACGGCCTCCGCGGTATCGGTCGGGCCCTCGACTCTGATCATCCTCCAGCCGGGCGGATTCCTCCTGAAGATCCGGCGCGACCCGACATTCGCGTTCGAAATGATCCAGCAACTCAGTCACCGGGTAAAAATTTCGAACGACCGCATCGTCGCGCTGGTCGAAAAAACACCGGTCACCCCGGGCGAGTTGCAGACGATCCTGCGCGAATCGGAAGAGCGCGCGCGATGATCACCGCGATTTCAAGCGAGCGGATGGTCGTCATCTCCGACCTCCACCTCGGAAACCCATTTTCAACCAACGGAAAACGGATCGTCGCCTTCCTCCGGTGGGCGACCGCCGAAGGGTACGACATTTGTATTAATGGTGACGGCCTCGAAATCGCGCAGAGTTCGTTCGCGAAAATGACCTACGATGTCCCCGAATTTCTCCGGGCACTTTCCGAAATTCGTAAAGCCGGTCGCGAAGTTTATTACGTGGTCGGAAATCACGATATCGCGCTTGAACATTTTCTCGATGACTGGGGAATGATGAAAGGTTCGCCTTTTTTAAATGTGACTTCCGGAGCGAAGCGAATTCGCATTGAACACGGCCACCTTTACGATCCGTTTTTTGTTCGCCACCCCCACCTCTACGAGCTGCTGACCGCGCTCGCGGCGATTCCCCTAAAATTTTTTCCGAAGAGTTACCGACTCTGGATCCGCTTCGAACGCTGGAAGTCGGGCCGACGGGCTAAAAAAACGGGAATCGTCGGGGAACCGAAGGAATTTCGGGAAGCGGCGGCGGAGATCACCCGGCGGGGCTTCGACGCCGTGATTCTCGGCCATACCCACCATGCGGGGGTGGTCGATCTCGAAGGGGGAGCGACCTACTTTAACCCCGGATCGTGGCTACTCTCCACTCACTACGTCGAAATCGACCGGGGCGAAGTTCGGTTAAAGACTTGGTTACCGAAGGCCATTCCCTAGCCGGGGAATCTAAGCTAAATCGAAAGGCGAGGCTATGAACTCGCACGGCTCCCTCGACTGGGAAAAATTACTCGAATACGCGACCGAACAAGCTCGGACCGAGCCCGGATTCCTGAAGATCGAGGCCCTCCTCGACCCGGAGAATTGGGCACGCGGAACCGAGGAAGCTCGACTTTTCCAGCTCGAAACGTTCGAGGTACTCACTCTACTCGACCGAGAAAATTTTTGGGGGCCACTCGTCGATCTCGCTTCTCCGTTCGAAGCGCTCGAGTCCCTTGCGAAGGGTTCCGTCCTCGATACGGGGCGCCTCGCTCTCCTCCGTTCTTGGCTCTACGCGATCGACTCCTGGATCTCTACTCCGAAGGAATCCGTCGCGGGCGAAACGTTTCGGAAAGCCTTGATCGCGCTGTCGTTTCTGATCGATCCGAAGGATCCGATTCGGATGCTCGATAAAATTCTCACCGCCGACGGAGAACTCTCGGAGAACGCGAGCCCTAAGCTCTCGTCTCTCCATCAGGAGACTCGCGAACTAAAAAAGCAAATTTCCGCCCAGATGGAGCGAATCGTCCAAAAGTATAACCAGAAGGGCGCGCTCCAAGACGCGATTAGCGACGTCCACGACGGACGTTACGTAATTCCGGTAAAATTAAACGAGCAAAGCGAGGTCGAAGGAATTATTTTCGGCACTTCCTCCTCCCGCCAGACCGTCTTCATCGAGCCGGCCGAAATCTCTCCCTTAAATAATCGACTTCGCCAAAAACAAAACGAGCTCGCCCAAGAGGCGTGGGAAATTCTCGACCGTGTCTCGCGCACGCTCCGACCGTTTTCGGACCGGATCGAAGCCGCCGTCGATATTCTCGCCCACTGGGACGCGGTATCGGCGAAGGCCCGGCTCGCAAAACACTACGACGGGAAGAGCCTGCTCATCTCCGAAGGCTCGACTTTCCGTTTAAAGCAGACGGCCCACCCCCTGCTCTTCTGGTCGATGCCGGCCGAACAGATTTCCCGGAACGATATCGACTGGGGAAACCCGGTGAAGACACTCCTTTTAACCGGCCCAAATACCGGCGGTAAGACGGTCCTTTTAAAAACGATGGGACTCGCCGGAATTTGTGCGCGCACCGGTTTTCCGTTTCCCGGGAACGATAGTCAGATCGTTCCGTTCTTCGACCGTTTCTTCGTCGATGTCGGCGATGCCCAGTCGATCGAAGCTCACCTTTCGAGTTTCTCCGGCCACATCGAACGATTTAAAATGATTTTAAACGAGGTCACGACCCAGTCCCTCGTTCTCCTCGACGAATTAAATACCGCGACCGATCCGGGTGAAGGCGCCGCACTCGGACGCGCGTTTCTAGAAACCGTGATGGAGCGCGGGGCGCTGGTCGTCGCGACCACTCACGATCCTCAGTTAAAGGCGCTCGCGCTGAACGATAACCGTATTTTAAATGCGAGCATGGCGTTTAACGAAAAATCGCAGTCCCCGACCTATACGCTGATCTTGGGCGTTCCCGGCCGATCCCGTGCGCTAGAAACTGCGGAACGACTCGGCCTGCCCGCGAACGTATTAAAACTCGCGCGAAGTTATCTCAGTTCTGAACATAATCGTTTCGAGAATATGCTCGCGCGCCTCGAAAAAGACGCCTCCGAACTGGAGTTCGCCCGTCGCGAAGCGAATCGACTCCGGGACGAAGCCGAACGGTTAAAACGCGAATGGACCGAGCGCACGGAAAAAAATGTGAGCGAGCTGCTCGAGCGGACGCGGTTAAAACTGCGTAACATCCTCGACTCGGCCCAGGACGAAGTCCGGGTGAAGGTAAAAAAACTCGAGGAAGCCCGCTCCCGCCGGGAAGTAGACGAAACGCGCGGAACGCTGAACTCTTCCTTCACGGATGCGGCCGAAAGAATCGAACTCGCCCTAAAAGAGGAAGCACCCGAAATCGCCGCGAACCTCGCGGCCCAGAAGCCGGAGACTAATCCCTCGAAGACTTTTTCCGCGGGAGAAACCGTGCGGGTTCCGAAATGGAAAAACCTCGCTCAGGTGCTTTCCGTCGATGGCTCGAAAGTACGGGTCCAGATGGGCGCACTCCAGATGAACCTTACCCTCGACGATGTCGAAAAAGCGAACGAGGCCGAAGCGAAAGCCCTTTCCGCGACTCGTCCGAAACCCGGAGCGAAACGCATGGGTCTCATCGATCGTCCGTCGGCGCCGGAAGAAAAAATCGACTTGCGCGGGGTACGGTACGACGAAGCGATGTCCCAGCTCGAAGCGTACCTGGACGTTGCGTATCGTTCCGGGGCGCGGGCGCTGGTCACGATCGTTCACGGAGTGGGTACCGGCGCGATTCGCGAAGGCGCACGCACGCTACTGAAAGGCCTTCCGTACGTAAAAGAATTCCGAGACGGCGGAGCGGGTGGCGGGGGCGCGGGCGCGACGATCGTCGAGTTTGAAGATCAATAACGATCGTCTCGGAAAAATATTTTAGCGGGTCCGGGGGAACGCGCCCTTACTTCGTAAGGCCCAGGATCGAATTCACGTCGATGAGTTCCACCGTATACGTACTCCCATTATCACTGTGGACGAGGGCGGTGACCGCGGTCGTGGACGTATTCGCTCCCGCCGAGGAGACCGCCTGCGATACGAGGAAAGTTTCGCCGCATCCGGCGAACCCGCATTGTCCGGATAGGAGCGCGGCCGAGAGGTCGCTTCGAACTGCCGGCATTCCTCCGAGCATTCGAACAGCCTTTTTTACCGCAGCATTTGCAGAAAAAGCGGCGATTGCATCGGCGGACGACGCGAAGCTTACCGAACTAAAAGAAACGAGGCCAAACAGAAGAACGGAAATGAGAGTTTTCATAAAATGCTTTCTTGGGTTGAATTTCGGCTTCAATACCGCAACGCATTATTCACCACAAGGCATTCATCGACCCAGGCGACGAATTCGTTGCAGTCCGAGAGTACGGAAAATAAGCCCGAGTGAGGTATTAGAAGCTAACCGAGTAGGTGACTTGCGCCGAACCCCGGTTAGCGGAATTCACACCGGCCGAAACCTTATCGGTGATTTGCTGGGAGAGTTGCGCGCTCATCTGCTCACCCGGATTATATCCCACGGTACTCGTCAGTCCGGGAGCGGGAAGCTGCATCGAAACGGAAGCGGCGCGATCCTTCAGGGCGGTCGTCGTCGTCATGCGCACGTGTTGTCCCACCTTAAAATTCATCGCCCGACCCGTGTAGAAAGAAGCGGCGAGAACCGCGGCGGCCACCGGTCCCCGAACCGGAGAATTTAAGAGGGAACGAGTGATATTATCCCCCTCCATTTTTAATCGGAGGTGCATCACCGAATCGGCCGCCCGGCGGGCGAGATCCTTCATCGCTTGGAATCGACTTTTTTCGAGAGCCGGTTCGGCGAGGCCGGTGTTGGTCAGTTTTTCGTCGAGGTCGACTCTGTTTTCATACTCGGTCCGCATCGCGCGGTTTGATCCCTCGTCGAGGAACACGAGATCGTTCAGCGTTTCGCGTTTCCTCCGCGAAGTGCTCGAAAGGTAAGACCCATTCGTCGACTGCACGAGCTTCCCACGCGATGACCATTCCGGGCAGGCAACCTGCGGAACCGCCGGGCGAGCGACCGACGCTTCGGAAAGACCCGAAACGAATACGGCTAAGAGTGCGATCGGTGCAAAGATGGACAATTTCAAATGAATGGACCCCCAGGCGTCAAGAGTGCAACCCCTACGCCACGGAGAGTAAAACCCCAGCTCTATAATAACCAGGACTTACGTCCACTTCGGGATAAGTTTCCCCAGCGAACGCCTGTAATATTTACAAGAAAGGTCGAAAAACTCTAGCGCGATGCGCCATTTTCGGGCGGGTAGCTGCTTAAACTAAAACTGTTTAAGGCTCTAAACGGTGGTGATCCCCATCACGATAAAAGCGAGCCAGAGCATAAACCCGGAGACCACGGGAATGGCGAAGTTATCATCCACTTCCATCGGAATGAGTTCGGCTCCGCCGCCCGCGATTCCGCCAATTACGGAGAGAATGAAAAGGTGGTCCACTTTTAGTTCCATGAACTGGGTCTGATTCATGAAGTGAAGAAACAGAAAAGCGATCAGCCCACAAGCGGTCATTCCGGCTAACGTTCCGATCAACGATTTCCCATTCGAAAATCGAATGGAACGATCGCCGTAAAGGATCCCAAAGAGAGAAGCGATCGGGTCGCCGACCGCGAGAAAGGCAATCGCCAAAGCCGCAATCGGCTTCGGGAAGATGCCCACCGCAATCAGTGAAGAAGCGATATAATACGGAGTACCGCTATAACGATCCACTTCGCAGGACCGCATCAGCGGTCCCCAAAAACGCATGATCACCTCATTAATACTCGGGACCCGGAGGCGGACGGTTTCGACCGCGAGGTTCAGCGCGAGGAATGCACCGAGGATCAGTACCCCCTGACTTCGCGTCAGTCCGGCCATGTAGACTCCGACCATAAAAAGTCCCATGCATGCGTGCCAGGACTTCCGAGCGACGTGAAGATCCGAGCGAACGTGGAGAGAAAACATGCGGCCCACGGAGTTGAGTCCGAGGGTGGTTCCTTCAGTCGGATCGACAGTATTTCGGTTCGGCATCGGATCGGCGTTCGCTTTCTTGACGGTATGATAAAATAGAGAGCAACGAAGATGCCATAACGCAAGGTTAAGCCAATCCATCACCTCATCGGTTACCGATATAAAATCGTATCATATCATTAGTTTAGAAGTGAAAAAGGGGTTTCAAAAAGAGCGCATTGCGTTACCCGCTTCATCCTCCGTTTCGTACCGGAAAACTTTTCATCGTTCTCCTTTCATCCGCGTAATCGGATACTCACCCACGCTAAGCTAAAGATTTTCTTCGAGTATCGGCCCTTTCATCAAGTACTCTTGGAGAAGGAAGAGGGTTCTTACTCCATGGAAGGGCAACCGTCTCTCGTCGGAGAGACACGACTACCCACACAACGACGTGTGAGACAGATTTGGGCGATCGGCGGCGGAAAGGGCGGCGTCGGTAAGAGCCTACTCTCGTCCAGCCTCGCGATATCGCTCTCGCGCACGGGAAATAAAGTTCTCGCCGTCGACCTCGACCTTGGCGGCGCAAACCTTCACACGACCCTCGGCGTGGATCTCCCTCGCCAAACGCTGAACGACTTTTTTTCGGAGCGCGTGAATAACATCGCCGCCTGCGTTTCGCCGACCAGCATTCCGAACCTGGAGTTCATTTCAGGAGCGCAAGACTCCGTGTCGATCGCAAATGTACCGGAGACCCAGAAAACTCGGTTCATGCAAGCGATCCGCGACGTCGATGCCGATTACGTCATTTTCGATCTCGGAGCTGGAACGTCGGCCCACACGCTCGATTTCTTTCTCGCGGCCGATATTAACATCGTCACGCTCCTTCCCGAGCCGACTTCGATCGAGAATGGATACCGCTTCTTAAAGAGCGCGTACTTTCGGCGACTTTGGCTCAGTCCGAAACTCCACACCATGCGCCAGTGGATTGAAATCGCCATGGATTCGAAAAACAACGAAGGCATCCGTTCGCCGTCCGATCTTTTTCGCGCCGCCACTCGCGAACATCCGGAGCTCGCAAATTTACTAAAAACAGAAATCGAACGATTTCGGCCGAAACTCATCCTGAATCAGGTGCGCACGCACTCGGATATTGAAATCGGATTTTCCGTAAAAACCGTATGTAAGAAGTATTTCGGTATCGAACTCGATTACCTGGGCTACCTCGATTACGACAGTGCCGTATGGCAGGCGATCCGACGGAAACGCCCGGTGATGCTCGAGTTCCCGAATTCGAAACTCGTGACGAGTATCGATCGACTCGTCGATTATCTGCTAAAAAAGCACGCCGACCAACGCAGTAGCCTCCTATGATTTTCCAAACGGAAGTAAATTACTACGAAACGCTCGAGATCCGTCCGGACTCCTCCGCCCAGGAAATCCGGAACGCCTACCTCCGCCTGAAAGCTTCGTATCGTAAGGATAACCCCGCCCTCTATTCCGTGCTCGACCCTTCCGAAACCGAAGATATGATCGCGAAGATCGAGGAGGCTTTCCAGGTCCTCTCCGATCCCGACTCGCGTCGCGATTACGATGAACGAAACGGGTACGCCGAACGCATCGATCGAAAAATTTTTACGATCGACCGCACCCCCCCGATGGAAGATGGATTCGAAAATGATCCTTTAATGGCACCCTCGACCGCATTCGAAGGAATGTCCCACCGGGGTGAAACGGTTGCGACGAGTGGCAGCCCGTTCCATTTACCGACCCAAGCCCCTTCGTCGGTCCCCGCTCCGGCCGCTCGCGACGATAATCCGTTCTTCGATCACCTTCCGAAAACTTCGACGGCGCCGGCCGAAACTCGCGCGCCACCTGCCCCCGAATCGAACTTCATCGACCGTCGCCAAGCGCTCGGACGCCGGGAGACGGATCGCTCACCGGTTTCGAGTACGGCGGCTTCGGACGCGGTGCTTGCCGAAATCGCCCAGGAAGTCGAATGGCGCGGAACTACGATTAAACGCATTCGCGAACTCCGTCGCTACTCGCTCGACGATATCGCCCAAATCACTAAAATTTCGAAGACCTATCTGATTGCGATCGAGGAAGAATCTTTCGATAAATTACCCGCGCCGGTGTTTGTACGCGGCTTTCTTCTCCAGATCTCACGCACCCTAAAAGTTCCGCCCGAACCCGTGGCGGCCGCGTATATGGCCCGGTATCAGAAACGCCCCGGCGTATGACCGCCGAAGTCCTCTGGACCTGGGTCGTGCCTGAAACAGCCGCCGGAATTCGAGCCGATAAAGCGATCGTCGAAGCGGTCGAAACTGAAGACGGCGAATGGGAAGGGGAACCCCGGCCCCTCAGCCGGAGCCAACTCCAAAAATTTATCGAAGCGGGCCGAGTGTTACTCGATGGCGTCCCGATTTCTCGGTCGGGAAAACTCGCGACCGGAACTTCCGTCCAAATCCGCTTTCCCGAACCCGAACCGCTTGAACTCATACCCGAAAATATCCCGCTCGATATTCTCTACGAAGATCCACACCTCATCGTGATCAATAAGCAAGCTGGCCTCACGGTCCATCCTTCCGCGACCCAGAAGACCGGCACGCTCGTGCACGCACTTCTCTTCCACGTGAAAGATCTTTCCGGGATCGGAGGAAAACTTCGGCCGGGAATCGTCCACCGGATCGATAAGGATACGACGGGGGCACTCGTGATCACGAAAACCGACGAGGCCCACCTCGCCCTTTCGGCGGTCTTCGCGAAACACGATATTGAACGGGCCTATACGGCGCTCTGCTACGGAGCACCGACCTGGGGCGGGAGCGATGAATACCGATTCGAATCCCTCCTCGCGCGGAATCCGAACGATCGATTAAAAATGACGACCGAAGTGAAGGTCGGAAAAAAAGCGATTACGCGCTTTAAATGTTTAGAAAAATTCGGGACGATCGACCGTGCCCCTTTTGCTTCACTCATCGAGGCGCGATTAGAAACGGGCCGCACCCACCAAGTCCGCGTTCATCTCACCGCGCTAAACCATTCGATCTTAGGTGATCCACTCTACGGAGTTCCCACTTCGAACCAACCAAAGTGGAAAGCGCTCTCGAATTCCGTGCGAGAGCATGTGGCAAATCTCCCCGGCCAGGCTCTCCACGCCCGAGTCCTGGGATTTAAGCACCCCGTCACCGGAATTCCGCTCCGCTTCGAAGCCGAATATCCGCCCCACCTCGCAAATCTTCTAAAAGTTCTGCGCGAGACTTAAAATTATAAGAAGATACGGCTATGTATTTCGAAAGCCAGCTCCTGAAATCCGTTCCCGGAATTACCCATGGCTTCGGATCTAAATTCGATCCGGTACCGACCTCGGTTCTAAAATCTTGGGTCGACGCTCGTCCCACCTGGAATCAAGTTGCCGGAATTGAAATCGCGACCATCATTCGAAAGGGGCAAATCTGTGGGGATGTGGACGGATTTTTTACGACGACGAAAAATCCGATTGGCGTAAAAGCTGCGGACTGCGTGCCGATTCTCCTCGCGAAAAAGGACGGCTCGAAAGTCGCGGCCCTCCACGCGGGATGGAGAGGAACAAAGTTAAAGTTTGTGGATAAATTTTCACACTTCCTTGAAGCCCAAGCCGAAAAAATGAGCGACTGGGTTGCGGCGATTGGTCCGGCCGTCGGAGGATGCTGCTATGAAGTCAGCGAGGACCTCGTGAACGATTTCGTCGCGACCTTTCCCGAAATGGACGCGGATATGATTTCACCCACTTATCGGAAACTCGATCTCCAGGCGGTAAATGCCTGCGAACTCACGAGGCTGGGAATCGGAGCTCTCGATATCATCGCCGAATGTACCTATTGTTCGATGGATAAGGTAAAGGGTCCGATGTTCCACTCGTTTCGCCGAGAGGGCGCGGGCACTCGGCAGTGGTCCGTAATCGGGCGCATCTAGTTCACCCCTCCGATTAGAACTGAGTGCAGTCTTTACGAACGAAGTTTTCGGTAAGGCCGCGGTAGAGAATTTGGAAAGAATCAAACTCCGCGTCCGGCATCGGGGACGCCAAATATTTAGCCGAATCGGTTAGGATCGAGAGAAACTGGGGTTTCTTTCCGGTGGCCGGACCCAGACTGAAAGTTGCGTAGTTCCCGGCGCCTTGGATTTCTTTTTCGGCGGCGGCTACCCGCGATCCGATGAAGCCAATCATAGAAAAATAGTGCGCGGTACGCTCTTCCTGTTTCGTGTTAACGGCTGAATTCCATTCATCGTAAATTTCCTTCATCGCGGGAAACTTCGTTTTTAATTCGGGATCACGCATAATCGGATTTGCGAATAGACGTGCCACTCGGCGCTGGATCTCGAGAGCGTATGGCCGTTCGTAGACCGCCATCGCGCCGCTGAGCTTTTTGCGGAGCGCCTGCTGATCCGCCTCAGTCGTGCCCTTCTTTGGAACGATGATGTAGGCACCCTTTTCACTGTTCGCCATAAATCCGCGAGTCACGGTACAGCAACCCGTAATAGATTCCGGCTGGGGAATTCCGAAATAGGTCCTCGGGGCTCGGTCAAAAAATCCGTAAAGTGCGGAGATAGCTCGGGAATCGTCCCGAGGATTTGAACGAGAAAAGGATCCGGGACCGGTCGACTTTGCATTTGCGGTCCAGCCCATATCCAACGAAATACAGGTCCGCCTTACGTCGCCCGGGATCCCCTTCTTGATAATCTTTTCGACGTTTTTCCGCAGAGCGGTCACGACCGGAGGAACGACTTCGAGCGGCTTCTTACACGCGGCCCCACCCTCGCACCGTTCCTTCGCGGGAACTTTTTTCACGAGAGTCTCGAGCTCGGAAAAGTGATCGATCTGCTGACTAAAGATTCTTTCGAGTTCGGAGTCGGGATTACCCGCACCTAAGCTCGTGGATATCTGCGCACTTAAATCGGGAATATTCACCGATTTTACACCCTTCGACTCCTGGGCGGCGTCCGTGTTCATATACTGGACCGCCCAGGTAGCGGCCTCATCGTATACATCGAACGGGCTCGCAGGATCGACCTTCTGGTGCGCAAAAATAAAGGCACTCAAATCGTCGTTATCGAGAGTTGAAGTCGAAGTGGTCGACGCGTTCTTAAATTCCGTAATCTTATCCGTAACGAATTGGTTTACGTCTATTCCAGTGGGTACGGCCCGATGTTTTAAATAAAACTGCTTCAGCATCTCCCGAACTTTTCCGGAGTCTCGCTGAATGAGTTTTTCCGTTTCGGTTTGAATAAAACCCGAAAGGTTTTTTTGATGATCATCCCCCGCCGCCTTTACGAACTTCAGCGCGGTCATCTTCACCTGGGCTTGAAGAACCTGACTTTTATCGGCATTCAGGATCCGCTGAAACTCTTCGATTTTCCGCAGTTCCTCGGGAGTGCACGGGTCGGCCGAAGCCGAAGCACCCATCAGAAGTGAGATTATGACTAACCACCGCATCCTTCGCCCGTCCCTCTCTTTAGTATAGTGAGGAACCGGCAGAACCGAAAGGAAAGGAAGCCGTCAGAAAAGTAGCGCCGTCCCGGTTTAAAAGCCCTCCGATAGCGCACGCCGTTCAGGCCGGAAGGCCCTCCGACGGGACTAGGGCTTCATTTCGACTTCTTCGAACTGTGTGATTCCAAAGGGATTCACTTCGTATTTCGCGACGCGGGGGCCGACGGCGTAGGTCGATACATAGTGGTAGAGCGGCACGACTACGGCATCTTGATCGACGAGAATTTTTTCGGCTTCGATCATTTTCGCCTCCCGTTCGGGGGACGGTTTCATGGCGAAAATCTCACCCACGAGACGGTCGTAGGCGGGGTTACTGTAGTGGGAGAATGAGAACGGATCCCCCGAGAGAAAGGGTGAGAGAAAAATCGCCGGGTCGGCCATGGGAGAAGACCACCCAAATCGAAAGACCATTTCGGGATCAGTATAAATCGTCGAAACGAGAGATTTCCAATCCATTGGCTTAAGCCGAACATCCCATCCGAGGACAACTTTTAAGTCGGACTGTACTTTTTCGACGACGAGCGAGTTCCTCGTTCCGGCATCGAACGCGAGTCGAAGTTCGTCCTTCACCCTCGGGGGAGCTTTCACGGTCGCGGCATCGCCCCGAAACGGGTAATAACCCTCCGCCCCTTTCGGGATCCAGGAACTGGCGGGAGCTTCCCCCGTTCCGATCGCATTCACTAATCCGATTCGCCGAATGGCCAGACTTAAGGCTTGGCGATATTCGGCCCGGTCGAACGGTTTCTTCTTTAAATTAAACCCTAAAAAATAGGTCGCGATAAAGGGTACGGTCTTCACGAGCCCACGACGTTCCAGGCGCTTTTGGTCGAGGACCGGTATGCGAGTCAGCACGTCGAGACTACCCCGTTCGAAAAGCGTCGAAGACGTCGATTCGTCGGCAACGATCCGCAGTCGGACTTCGGTCGGGGCTTTTTCGGGGATCGGCCGGGCGGCTTCGAGAAAAATCTCCTGGTCGGGAGTCGACGACCGTATCCGGTAAGGGCCGTTCGTCGGAATATTTTTACCGCGGAGGGGATCCCACTTTCCACCATTCGCCTCGAGCACGTCGCGCCGGAGAGGATAGGTAATCGGCAGGGCGAGGACCTGGTCGAAAAAGGAAATGGGTTTAGTCAGATGGAACGTAATTTCCGGCCCGTTCGTCTCGATACCTGAGACCGTTGCCGCTTTCCCTTCCGAAAAGGATGCCGCACCTTCGATCCACTTGAGGAGCCCCGAGAGCTTCGAACCCGTTTTCGGGAGGAGTGTGCGCTCGATCGCGGTTCGAAACTGATCCGCTTCGATCGGGACCCCATCGCTCCACTTCGCACCGGCGCGAAGTTTAAATCGGTAAGTCTTTAAATCCGTCGAAATATCCACGGATTCGGCGAGGCGCTTCACGAGCTCGCCGCGGCTATTAAAACCCATGAGACCTTCCATCAGATTCGCAATCAGACGAAACCCGAGCCCGTCTTCGACTTGACTCGGATCGAGCGTCACCGGTTCACTCGTCAGATGCAGAGAAAGGCGCCGGGACCCGCCATCGTCCGGGTTCGACGTGCAGCCCACTCCAAAAAGAGCGATTAAAAGCAGAATCGGGAAGCGTCGAATCATTAAAACTAGGTTAACCGGGGCACGTTCTCGATTCAAGCGATTGCAATCGGTTGAAAGCGGACCGGCCTTCGAGGATGATAAGCACCATGATCCCATCGAAAGCAAAAATTCGTCTCGCTCTCCTTCCTCTATTATCCGTGATCGGAGCGGGCGCCGGAATCTACCTCACCCGCACGTACTACGGACTACGGTTAGGAACCGCCGGATTTAAATCGCTCTGTAATATTAGCGACACGCTGAACTGCGATGCGGTGACGTCGTCGAAATATGCCGAACTTTTTTCGGGTCTCCCCCTTTCGAGCTTCGTAGCGGGATGGTTTGTCGCGATTCTGATTCTGAGTCTACTGGCACGCGTCTCAGACTGGAGAAAGGAGATCGTTGCGTTAGGAGTGCTCCTGTCCGGATTCGCCTCCCTCTACTCCCTCGCCCTCCTCGTCGTCATGTTCGGGGTCCTCGGAAAGATTTGCCTCTTCTGCCTGATGATCGACGGGGTAAACTTTGCGCTCTTCGGAATCTTTCTCGAAGCCGAGCTTCTGATCGGCCTTTCGCTATTCTTCGGTTCGTTTGCCACGCCGATGATGACCGTCGTCTTTGCAATTTCCATGTTCCTCATCGGCCACTGGGTCGAATCGCTCGGCTTCTTTATCAAGAAAAGTAACTCCGATTCTTTCAGGCTCGCGGCCCA
>JANXTV010000161.1 GCA_025352185.1 Oligoflexia bacterium | reverse complement strand
CGGATCCAAAGGGCAGGAAGCCCGTTGAGCCGAATATGAATTCCAATTCCCAGGGAGTCGAACCGATCCCCCGCCCAAATCCTAATCCCCCACGGAATCGAACTGAACAATCTCCGAAACCCGGTCGATCATATCGAGGATCGCGCATAATCCCTGATGCTCCGGCGTCCCCGTAACGGTGAACTCGGCGCCGACTCGGCGAAGGACTTTCGAATCGTCGATGCGCATGACTTTCACGTGGAGCGGGAAAAAGAGAGTTTGGTTCAGGTAGAACTGGAGGTCGAACGTTTCGCCGACCGTCACTGGAAACGCTTCTTTCATTTCCCCGATGATGTCGTAATCGAAGCCGACTCCCGACTCACTCATGTCGACCACCCGGAGGCGGTGAAAGCCCTTTTTCGGTACCACGACGAAAAACGAAAACGATTCTAATATCGGGCGGCGTTTTGAGCCCCGCCGATCGATCCCGGACTTTTCGGAGTCTGTCTTCTTCGTATCCGTCATCTCAGTTACCTTTCGAGGCGTCTTTCGGCGCCTCCGTCGGAGTCTCGATCGTTATCTTTACCGGAAGGCCCGTTTCGGGATCGGCGGGATTCGCGAGGACCTTTTCAATCGCCGCTTTCCAGAGTCCCTTACGCGTTTCAAACTGTCCCCGGAGCCAGTTTATTTCGGTCTCTAATCCAGCCGCCGTAGCGGAAGTCGTAAAAAGTTTTTCCTGCGCCGAGTGTAGATCGGAAAGGATTTTTTCCACCGCGATGAACTCACTGACGAGATTCCAGTGAAAGTAATTCTCTTTGATCTGATCGGCCGAAAGGCCCGCGTACTTTTGAATCACTTGGGTTTCGACCGGACGCCAAGTCCGATTCATTTCGTTCCAAACCTGTTTCTGTTTCGGACCGATCGGCTGCTTCTTTAACCGGTCGTAGGTCGAAATTGAAACGAGCGCCTGACTATCGAGAGTAACGAGCGTTTGGGCGAGTTCGGTGACTTCCTTTTTCGCCTTATCCACGAGTCCATCGTGGAACTCCTTCAGCCGAGTCTCGTAACTTGCGTCTTTCGACCCGAAAAAAATCTTCTTCGAAATCACGAGGCGGCGTTCCTGAGGCAGATGATTCGGGAGCGTACGGGGAATCGGCGCGAGCTGCAGGAGCTCTTTATAAACGAGGTCGGGCTGCCCACTCGGAGCCTCCATGACGTAAACGACGTGTTCGCCGCGGGGAATCGGTTTCCCGTCGGGATATCGTAGGGCCGAGGACTTTGCGAAGTGCTTTAAAGTCGTAACCTCGAGTTTTCCGCTGAACGAAAGCGTGTTTAATATCCGGTGAGAAATTCCTTCGATATAGATTTCGAACTTCGTCCCGTCGGGAAGATTCGTAGCCACGTAAAAAATCGGAGCGAGTGGATCGGCCTTCGAGAGCGCCAGCGCGACTTGCGGGCCCGCTGATTTCGGAGCCTTCACGACTTTCTTTAAATCCGCATATTCTTCGGGCGTGACGTCTGAAAGTTCTGGAATCGTCGACAGCATCGAGGAAATTCGGTCTTCGACCCCACGGAGGACCCCGAGGCGCTGAAGTGCACCGAGGGCCGCGATGACTAAAATCGCGTAAATGACGGGCTTAAATCGCGGATGAAAAAAGGGTGCCTTCGCTCCGTCACCGATGACCGACGGTCGAGTGGAAAGCACCTCCCCCACCACGGCGGGGCGGGAAATCGCCGGACGACTCGCCGATTCGAGATCTCCCACTTCAATAACGGTCGTCAGCGTCCCGGTTTTCGTATTGGTGAGCGTGGGTTCGCGCTTGATTTCTTCGACGTACGCCGCGCGGGATTCCAGAACGGGATCCGGAGTCGCGGCGGGCGCGGATTCTACGTTCCAGTTCGAGGAAAGCGACGGTTCGGAGGAAGCTTCCGCAATCGGCTGGGCAGTTACCGGAGTCGGAACGGAGTTTGAAACCGGGGGCACCGATTTCGACGGAGGCTCGGGAGCGGCTCGCTCAAACTCGGGTAAACCGACGAGTGCTACCCAGTCTTGCATTCCCTCGGCCCAAACAAACGCCGATTTCTGGAATTTATTCGCATCAATACCGTCCCAGATTTCAGAAACGGTGAAGGGACCTTCGTGATGATCCCCGACGTATATGAACCACTTTTTTTCAGACATCGAATCTTTCGGACATCGGTTTTCCCGGGTGGGGGGTTCAAAGACAAAGTTCCTTAGAGTACCCTTAATTCTAAGGGAATCATCGATGGGATTCAAATGGAGCCTTGTTTCAATTCCGGATCATCTCGGCGTGCAAAACGTCGGCGGTCGTTTAGGCGCCGCCTTCGGACCCCGTGCGTTCTGGGATGCCTTCGTTCGACTCTCCGGCCACCGTCCGGGTGAAGTGCCGATTCGGAAGTCGATGGTCCGTCACGGTATCGCCGGTCCTATGAGTTCCGTCGTGGAAAATAACCACGAAGTCGCAGCTCTAGAAGTTTGCGAAGCCGCGCGGGTTGGGGATCGCACGGTCGTCGTCGGCGGAGGCCACGATCACGGCTTTTCCCACCTGCTGGGCATTCAGAAGTTTCTCGGCGAGGGAAAAACCATTGGTTGTATCAATATTGACGCGCATCTGGACGTCCGAAAACCTACACCCCTCATCGGGAGTGGGAGTCCTTTTTACCTCGCGATCGAAAAAAAGGTGCTCCGAGGTCCGGACTTAGTAGAATTCGGAATTCAGTCACACTGCAATGGGCCAGAACTCTGGGAATACGCATCAAAAAATCAGTTGAAAATCGTTCCTTTTAGCTCGATGCGCCATTCGGAATCGCTTATTTATTTTAAACAAAGTTTGGAAAAACTAGCCCTTCAAGTCGATGCAATTGTGGTTAGTGTGGACCTGGATTCAATCGCCGAATCATTTGCTCCTGGTGTCTCAGCACCTCAGACGGAAGGCTTTACTTCCGCAGAGATCGTCGAACTCTGTGAGGTCGCTGGAGCAAATGAGAAAGTAATTTCGCTAGGGATTTTTGAGTTAAATCCCTTGCACGACGAAGGCGGTCGGACTGCACGTTTAGCGGCTACGAGCGCATTTCATTTTTTAGAGAGCGCTCGTAATATTCGAGTTTGATTAAAACTTTCGATTGCAGCTAGGCGAAAAGCGGACGAATCTCGGGAGCGCGGAAAAAGTTTAAAGCGAAGGATTCAGTATGCTGACGGAAAGTATGCTTGGTACCGCGGGAGCGTTGAAGAACATGGCACACCTATGGGTCCTAGAAGATGATGAAGATGCGATCCTTCTTTATCAGAAGATGTTCCAGAACGGCTTTGAAGCCGAATATTTTAAAACATTAAGTGATCTAAAGTCTGCGATTGCAAAGGGCGAAACGAAACGCCCTGAACTCCTGAT
>JANXTV010000097.1 GCA_025352185.1 Oligoflexia bacterium | reverse complement strand
ATGGGAAAGGCTCCGTTTCGTTTTAACCCACCCGAATGGCATCCCTTCTTTTCGAAGCTCGGCTGGAAAGAAAAAAAGACCCACTATCTCGGGAATGTCGCGACCGAGTTCGATCGATTTCTCCCCGAGATAGTGGGTCTTTTTTTCTTTCCAGCCGAGCTTCGAAAAGAAGGGATGCCATTCGGGTGGGTTAAAACGAAACGGAGCCTTTCCCATAGCGCGCGTGGTTCGTTTACTGAGTAAATATTTTAGTGCGGGCGGCGCGAGGTATTCCGTTAGCCAATACTGATATTCCGGGTGTTCGTGGAGATCGCGTCCGAGGGCGGAAACTTGTTCATTCGTAAGATAGGGAACGACACCCTCGGTGAGAACCAGGCAGCGGCTTCCGGGGCGCGCGAGTTCCTTCAGGAGTTTCTGTCGAACTTCATCGTTGCCAAGATCGGCCTCGAATCTTTCGAGAACGCATCGGGGTTTATCGTTCGATAAGGCTTCGACTTTCGGACGGAGGAGGTGGGCCTGGTCGATTTCGATCCAGCGAAAGTCCGCGGGAAGATTCATGCGGTACGGGCGAGAATCGAGCCCGGCACCGAGGTTGAGCACCGTCGTTCCTCCCTCGCGAATGAAATCCATGATTACCTGGTCGATGACCACCGTGCGAATAACGACCGTCCAAGCGGTAAAGATCGCCGCGCGCAGTCCTTCGGCAAGCTCCTTTCCGCGTTTCCCGGCAAGTCGTTCGGCATACGGATCGGTAAAGAGCGCATCGGGCCGCTTCGATTCGTTCGCCCGGTGAGCGGCGACCCAAAGGGCAGTGTCCGAAACGTTCGTAAAGGATAGGGGGAGTCATCTCCGTGCCTTCGGAAAGAAGAGAAGGCGCACGAGAAAGCCCACGAAAAGTGTCGCGAGGACCACGCCCACTACCGTAAGTCCGACAAATAAGAATGCCGCGATACCGAGTCCGAAGAGAATCTTCGGGAGGATTCCCGTACTTTTAACCGTGTAAACTTTCCCGCCGGAAAATCCGCCGCCGAATGGTCCGGCGCCACGAGACTTTCTTTCTTCGCCTGGGCGGGGATCGTGGAGAACGTGGCCTTCGGCATCCAGGACGATCGGATCCTTCGCGACGGGTATTTCGGTAGCGTTCATTTTCGCACCTCGAGCTGTTCGATGGGAAGAAATGGGATGGCCGGGTCTTGATTCACGACGTAACCCACCATGCCTTCGGCTACGGCAGCGGCGACTTCTTTCGGATCTTCACCTTCGAAGAAAACTTTACAGTGCGTTTCGCCCTCTTCGAGAATGACCTGCGATAATGCCGCCTTAAATAAGTACGGAGCGGGCTTCCGGTATTCATCCCGGGGTGGAGTGAAGATTAGGGCGTCGGCGAAGTCACTCCAGTCCATCGGATCTTGGGCGGGGTCCCGACTCCAGGATTCCATGAGGGTTTTCTTAAGTTTCCGAACCTTTTCTTTCGACGAAGGCCCCCATTTTTCCGGGACATTCGTGATCATTCCGATACGAAATCCTCGTCGTTTTAATTGCTTCACGTATTCGTGGGCACCCGGAATATATTTCATTTCGACGCCGGGATCCGAGGCGATGAGAGTATTTCCAAGGTCGAAGAATACCCAAGGCTTCGTACATGCCGTCGCCCGGGTCGTCACGCGATTCTGGATAAAGAGGGACATGAGAACCCCAAGTACCGACGCGGAAATGAGGACGACCCGATTACGGGAATTCATCTCATTTTTTTTTCTTAAAGCGCCCGAGAATTTCTTCGGTTAAGCGCACGCCGAAGCCGGTCACATCTTTCGCCGACAGTCCCAGTCCGCCCTTATGGGACTCGGGGGCGAGGTCCACGTGGAGCCAGGGGATTTCAGGTTTTACGAAACTTGAAAGAAAAGTAGCGGCATAGATATGATCGCAGTTATTCGTGGTGGCGCACTGGCGTACATCGGCTACTTCGGACTGAATTTCATCCCAATAATCGTCGCCAATGGGAAAGCCCCAGACGCGTTCGCCAACTTCATCCCCGGATTCGACCGCGAGCTCACGAAGCGAATCCCGGTTTGAAAAAACGCCTGCGCGTCGCGTGTCAAGCGAGCGTATGACGGCACCGGTCAGCGTAGCGTAGTCGATCACGAGATCTGGATTATTTTCACATGCCATGACGAGAGTATCGGAAAGAACCATCCGGCCCTCGGCATCGGTATCGACGACTTCGATCGAAACTCCATTCGAAGCCACTACGACCTCGTTAGGTTTATAGGCGGAAGCGGAAATTAAGTTTTCGGCGAGAGCTAGGTAGACGTCGAATTCGTCCTTCGCTCCGGTTCGGATTAGATGCCCGAGGGATGCGAGCGCGACAGCCGAACCGGTCATATCTCGGTGCATCTCGTACATGTACGCACCGGTCTTGATATTATACCCTCCGGTATCGAAGCACAGTCCTTTACCGACGAGCGCGATTTTTCGACCCGAGGACTTCCCCTTCGGCTTCCATGAAAGTTTTGCGATCCCGTAGGTATCGGCCGGATTCGAGCGGACGACGGCGAGGAATCCATTTGCCCCAATTTTCTCGAGGGCCTTCTGATTAAAAAACTCAAGCTTGGCACCCCATTCGCGCGCGATGACTTTAATTCTCTCGAGGTATTTTTCGGGAGTGAGCTCATTCGGAGGAAGTTCAGAAAGCGTGCGCACGAGATTCGCCGCCGTCGCTTGTGAATTCGCGTTTTCGAAAACTTCCTTCGCCCGTGCGGGAGATAGCGATGACTTTAAAAGGACTTCGGTCGGTTCGGACTTCGTCTTTTCTTTCTTAACTTGCTCGACGCCCTTTTTTCCGAAGCGAGTGGCTTCGTAAGTGCCAAGAACGAGCAGATTCCCAAAAGCGTTGAGAATTTTTTCGGCGTCGTCGGACTTGAGGGAGGAAAGGTCCAGCGCCAGGTGTCGAGTTTTCGTACGGTCGAAGTCGATCCCTTTGCGAATCCCTTCGTGGAGTGCGAAAGTCTTTACCCCAGGTTTATAAAAGAAAAGAGTTTCGAGCCGATCATAAGCGGTCGGATTCGTAGCCGACTTTACCGGCTCACGGTCCGAGAGAGTAAATGCCTCGAGGAGTTTTCGTGGGTAGTCTTTCGACTGTTTCCATTTCGCGAGATCCTTCTCGAGCGAGAAACGGACGATATGGATGGACTCCGAAGGCAACGGCCCTTTAGGAAAGGGCTTCAGGCTAGGATTCATGGACGCAGCTTAGAGGTCTTGCGGTAAAACTTCCAGAGCTTCCTGGTACGGTGAAGCCGGATCAATCACGGGTCCGCCCGGCGCGTAGCCCTTCAGTTGGACGGGATCTACGGTTCGTAGATCGAAGCCTGACTTATAGGAGAATGATCCCGATTGCGGCTCCGCAGCATTCGTTGGCGCGAGCGAAACCGGAGGCGTAAGTCCACGCATGAGCGAGTTTGTGATGAATCCCAGGGGCGTGCTCCCGAACGTGTTCAGATCTGGAGGCGGCGTCTGGGAAATGGGGTCTGCCGGCACCGGTGGGCTGAGTGCCTGGAAAATCTGGTAAACACGTATTCGGCGGGCATTAAATTTCTTTAGAAACTCGAATCCGAGGGCCCAAGAAATTAAGTCGAGAATCTTCGGTTCCTTACCGTACTGCATTAAATAAAGCAGGACGGCCTTATTTACGAAGTCGATTTTTATCTTTGAGATTGTGGCGAGCTCCCGCTTAAAGACGGGAAAAACGTAGTCGAGCGTTTCGTTGCGATCGAGCGACCCGTCCCCGTTCTTATCGTACTTCTTCATTACGGATTCCGCGAAGTGCGGTAGGCCCGCAAACGAGCTCATATCAAACTCGCTGACCGGATCTTCACTGTAGCCTGAGTTTTTCGATGCGTTCTCAATCGTTCGATACCACTCTTCTTTTCCGGCGGCGTCCATGGCGGCGTAGTCGTCACGCATGTAGGGCATGTTCACGAGAATATCTTTTAGGTTCCCTACAAAGCGTTCGCGGAAACAGTGAACATCGTAAACGGGAATTTTAAGGTACACATTCCACCCGAGCGTCGGACAGCCGACCATGGCGGAAGAACTGATTCGGCTACTTTGATTCCCCGAAGAAAAGAGAAAAGCGATATAGACGGCGACTTCCGGAATATCGGCTAAGTCGTTGCCGTCGCCATTCGGCATAAAGAGATTGATCTCTCGAAAGCGTTTCGCACCTAAACCGACTTTCTTTGGATGAGTCATCCCCACGGAGAACAGAAGTGGATTTAGGTCGGCGATAAGCGTGTTCAGGTCATCAATGGTGCCGGCTTTTCCGAACGCGTTCGACGACGATCCGTAGCCGGCGAGGAGTAAGGTAGAAGCAAGTTCGTACCAGTTCATTCGGTTCAGATTGTTAATCGAGTGCTTCGCCTGACTCTCGAAAAGAATCTCGGGGGTATTCGATGGGTGCAGTCCGGGATATCGATTTGCGATCGTGATCAGGCGATTCACCTCGGACTGGTCCCGCGTCGGTAATCGACTCAGGTAGGCTTTCGCTCGCGTTTCGAATTCCAGTGGCGTTAGGTCTTCTTTTGCGCCCGCAAATATTGCATTTAGATGATTATGGGCGCGAGTGCCCGTGTGAAAGGAATCGGCGAGGAGCTGAACTGAGGCGGATTCAATCCCGACGTCTCCCTTAGCCTGGAGGAGGCGGGAGAGGGCCGGGCGATTGGAAATGACGGATCCGTCGGCCTGAGTTTCCGTGCGCGCCTTCAGAAGAGCTTTCACGCCGATTTTAAAGTCGGTCGCGAGAATTGGAAGGATCGATCGAGGAGCGCGGTCGATAATTCGTTCGAGTTGTGAAAAAGGTAGAACCCCACTCCAGTCGGCGAGGCTGCCCTTAAGTACTTCGTGAATTCGGTCCACCATTTCGATTTGGAGAAGGGGATCGTTTTCTTTTATGTCGAGGTACGCGATAAAGGCGCCGCCAAACCGAAATCCGAATCGGAGCATCTTGTTCCAGTCGGAGCCCACGATGCCATCTTCCGCTCCGTGGACGAGTAGAACCTTAATTTCCTGAAGAAATCCGGTCCATTCTTTTGCCTTTGCGGGATCAGACGCTGCGCTGACCGCGGCGAGTTCGGTGATAAACTGTTCGGCCATATCCGCGGTGAGTTTTG